>JAFRVY010000014.1 GCA_017438285.1 Bacillota bacterium | reverse complement strand
CGGAGCACGTCACCTCTGCATCGTCTTGTCCTGATGTCATTTGGGAGTTGTTGGCGGAAGCGTTGGAAATCCATCGTTCCAGAAAACGAGCATGAAAAAAGGAGTGGCACATCAGATTATACTCTGATGCGACACTCCCTTGTTAACTAATTGTTGTGACTTGAATACGCCTTCTACCAAGTATAAACAAAAACTTAGCGAGCTTAACGTTTTATTATGCCATACCGAGAATAGCCGTCTACTCCTTTGTGAGTATATGTGCTTTTAGTAATTATCTTTTTTATTTCCTTCGGTGACTCTAGGTCGTATTCCAACAGTAATTTAGCCGCCAAAGCGCTTACAAATGCAACCGAATAGGTTGTGCCTGAATAACAACATCTTTCGTTATATTGATTTTTTGAGATAATTTTTTCTCCCGGAGCCAGAACATCAACATATTTATTGCTATAATTCGAGAACCGTGCAATATTGCCGTTCTGATTAATTGCGCCTACAGTTATTACATTATCCAAATTATATATTGCAGGGAATACTTTATTATTTTCATCAATCAACTCCCCAGAATTGCCTGCGGCAACAACAAATAACATCTTGGAATTATTGATTACGTCATACAATTCATCGCTTTCTTCGACAGTTGTTTCACTCAAATTACAAATACTTGCACCCATGGTTTCCGCGTACTTTATTGCTTCAATTAAATCAGATAGTCTTGCTTGCCCTTCATCTGATAGTATTTTGATAGGGAGGACTTTGCAGTTATAACCTTCCAAAAGATTTGAGTATCCAAAAGTCATACCGGTTAATAGAAACATAACACTTGTTCCATGTTCACTTGCACAAGAATCAAACAGGATATTATTGTTGTCGCGATAGTTCCATCCACAGAGATCATCTACATACCCATTTCCATCATCGTCAAGCTAGTTGAAGAGTTCACTTTTGTTGAAATATCTATTTCTGCAATCGTAGTGCACATCTGATGATATAGCGCCATCAATGAGCGCTAGATAGGTAGAACTCCTTGAATCAAATGCTGCAAACCCTCTTGAATCCCTGCTTACATTATCACATATGAAAAAGAAATGCTAACAGAAAAAGGATAACAAGCGTGGGGTATAATATTTTCAACGGTGTCATCATCGCATAAAATGGGCAAATATACACGCCGCGGCAGTAACAGCGACAACAAGCGCTAATCGATTGTCGTGCATGTTTCTAAATAAAGAGATAAAGCCTATCGCCAGTATTCCCACGAACAACAGTCCTCCAATTATTGAAACAGCGATGCCGTTTAATACACCAAAAGACCCTAAAGCGCACACAAGTAGAATAAAACTGTAAAGAATAATCATCAAAACCAATGACATTTTTTTAGTCATACATTTACACCAATTATTTACACGTTGCAAATAATTACAATCTCCTTCTCTTTTGATCATTGTTTGCTTTAATTATAGGGCAATAGAATGCTTGCTGCTATTTCTGTGACGAATAAAAGCCCTTCAATAGAGCGATGGCGAGGATTGCCGTGATTCCGTGTGCCGCTATATCCAGAGTGGCTCGAACCTCATGACTGTAAACACCCAAAACAGGGAAAAACAAGGAACCTAAAAGCGCAAGTATAAGTATTGCTATTATGAATTTATTATTAATCATTTAATCACCCCGTCACACCATATCTATAGGTCGTCTTCTTTGTGCTTGCCCCTTTGTAACTCTTTTAGCGCTCCATATCATACAGCCGCACGCCATACTCTTCAGGAGCAAACCCCATATAGTACGTTGCACTGCCGGGTGCTTCATCAGGGATATTTACTCTTTCCATCATACCCTCCAAATCAAAACCATCTAACCCGTTTCAAACGATCTAACAAGTATAGGTTAATTGATTACCCGTGCGCTGTCAAATAATCGCAACAAAAAAACCGGGCCCCCTTTGCCCGGTTTTTTCATTCTCGTCATAATCTCGGAAAGAAGGCACCCCCGTTCATACTCCCAATATCTTGAACGTCTGGTTTTGGCGAAGGTTGTCTTCCGCCCAAGCGTCAATTTCTTTTAAAGCTTCCCAACAAAGCTCTTCATTTTCAGCCGCTTCTTTTATTCTAAGCCACTGCATCTGATTTATTGTTATCGGTGCTCCACAAGGGTCAAATGAAGGCACCACTTCTTTAATGACTTTTGTAAGCCCAATTTCACCCATCAGTTCGTCTTCGATAAACATACTATCGTCATTCCAAAATTCCTCATTCGTTATGTTAGAAAACTCAATATAACATGATCCTTCACGATCTTTATTTGAACAAAAGTATTTCATCTTTTCTTCTCTCCTTTCAAAGGAAACAATCTTACTGCTTTCAACTTATTGTACCACGATTGTGACTTTTACACGACATTCAAGCTATTCACAATAACATGAAAGCGATAAACTTGACGGATACACCCCTTGCCATTACAATTTAGACAATTCAAAATAACAAGAATTGTTAGACGGTTAGAGAGGAGAACATGCTATGACTAGCGCAATAATATCGATAATAGTTGCCCTCATTCCTATCGCTGCGATAATAGTGATAGCAGTAATATTAGTCAAGCTGGCAAAAAAACATCTGGCTTATAAAGAGGAGCAAATAAAGTTGCTTAGAGAAATTAGAGACAACCAGAAAAACAACAATGGGTCATAGGTAAATGTAACGAACCCCAACCAAAAGGTTGGGGTTCGATGCGTTTAATTTAACGCTCATTTCCCTCTCGGCGCTTTTTGAGTTGCCTTTTTTTGATTGCAATCCAGACCCAGTAAACGCCAAGGAACAGCCAGGCGGCTAAATCAAGCACATCCAGAAGGTTTGGCGAAGTTGGTAAAATACCCGTCATCTTTAGTGTTGAGAGTATTACTATTGTAGCGCCGGCAGCTATTGCCAAGCGTTTGAACAATAATGGAATCTGAAGCTCCTTGTTGATTTCTTCGAGTTCCTTTTCCTCGTAATAATCTGGCTCTGTCAGTATCTCGAAGAACTCAGCAAGCTGTTTTTTCTCTTCCTGATTAAGACCCGGTGTCACCTGAAGCGTTAACCTCTTTGTTATGAAATCCGGCAACACAGTTACGTGAATGTCTTTATAATCCACCTCGAATCTACAGGAGTAAACAATCACGTTTTCGCTTTTCCAAATCAGATTACTATACTCGTTATATGAAGCTATAACCTTATGCGGTTCGGTCCTCTGCGGTCCGATGTCCATCAGTGCTTCCTGGATCACTGCGCCGTCATAGCGCTCCATATCATACAGCCGCACGCCATACTCTTCAGGAGCAAACCCCATATAGTACGTTGCACTGCCGGGCGCTTCATCAGGAATATTTACTCTTTCCATCATACCCTCCAAATCATAACCATCTAACCCGCTTCAAACGATCTAACAAGTATAGGTTAACGGAATTCCTGCGCGCTGTCAAATAATCGCAACGAAAAAACCGGGCCCCCTTTGCCCGGTTTTTTCATTCTCGTCATAATCATTCTTACTATTGTGAGGAGGTGTATACCATTATGGATGGTATGCTACTTATCTAGAAGGCCGTGGTGTTTTTAGGAAATGAGAAGAAGTGTTTTGTTTTTTATCCAGCCTTCGATTGTATAATACCGCCTCTTTATGTCGGAAAAATGCTGTTTATGTGTAGATTGTATGAACATTTCAATCTAGATGTACTTCTTCAGTTTCCTAACAAGTATCGTCGCAGCGATGATTTTGAGCGCATCTCCAGGAAGGAACGGGATGACGCAGGACACCATAGCTGCCGCAAAAGGCGTGTGGGTGCTGATCATGAACCACGCGGTTCCCAGCGCGTAGCAGGCAGCGAGTCCGCAGATCATCGCAAAGGCATAAATCGAAATTGCCGCGCCGGTCGTTCTCTCGCGCCTGGTCATACCCGAGATGATCAAACCGATGATCAGCGCAGCGACGATGTAGCCGATAATGTATCCGCCCGTCGGACCTGCAAGTACGCTCAAGCCGCCTCTGAATCCGGAAAATACCGGGAGACCCACAGCGCCTGCGAGCGTGTAGACGATCAGGCTGATCGGCCCGTATTTTTTGCCCAAAAGCCCGCCGGTCAGGAATACGGCCAGCGTTCCCAGATTAACCGGAACCGGCGTGAACCCGAGCGGGATAGAGATCCATGAGCATATAGCCGTGACTGCGGCGAAAAGTCCGCAGAGTGCCATCATAAATGTTTTGCTTCTTTGTACAGTTTGTTCCATAGTTGTCGTTCTCCTTGTTGTCTTCCTTATAGTCTTATCGTGACCTCACCGGTGGTGAGGGTTTCTTCTGTCCCATTTTCATAGACGACCTGCAGTCCGCCGTCATTGTCGATTCCGACAGCCTTTGCAGGAATCCCATTCAGCTCCGATGTCGGGTCGGCGCGATAGGTGCCTTTGAAGACATGGATGTCATGACCGATGATCATGCTCTTCTCGCGATAGATGTCAAGAAATGCCGGCGCTTCGCCGGGTGAAGCCTTTGCTATTTGAGACGTGTACTCGACTGTGAGGCGGACAACTTCCGCCGCGAGAAGTGATTTAGCGTTGGTGCTTGCAGGGATATTGCCGGTTGCGGCGGCGCGCTCCAGATCCACTGCGCCTGCAATTCCTTTGAGCTCCTCGGGGAAGCCCTCCGTGCTCGTGTTGATTCCGATTCCGATGACGAGGCTTTCAATCTGGCCCGACTCGAAGTCGGTAACAGCCTCAGTCAGGATGCCGCACACCTTGCTGCTGTCCACATAGATGTCATTTACCCATTTGATGCGGGCATCCTGACTGCAGACATCTTGGATAGCTTTTGCAACTGCGGCAGCTGCGGCGACGGTCACGAGCACCGACCTCGAGATGTCGAAATCGGGCTTGATGATCACGCTGAGATAGATGCCGTTCTCCGGTGAGAAGAAGCCTCTTCCAAGGCGACCGCGACCGGCGGTCTGATGGTTCGCGAAAATCGCGGAACCGCTCTGGATTTCTTCTGAGAGCAAAAGCCTTTTTGCCTGCATATTAGTTGAATCGATGGTGTCGTAAAAAAAGCATTTGCTGCTGCGAAGCTCAGGCGGCAGGGCATAGCGGATCGAAGCCTCGGTAATGGCATCGCCGGCAGGCGGCATTCTGTAGCCTTTGTTGGTCACCGCTTCGATGTTGTAGCCCTCGTCTCTCAGGGTCTTGATGGCTTTCCAAACGGCCGCGCGGGATACATCAAGAGAGGCGGATAATTCTTCGCCTGAAATGTAACTGCCGCGACTTTCGGTCAGCGTTTTTAATATGGAATCTTTGATAGCCATATCTGTAAAATTCTCCCCTGCGCTTGCGCAATAATAGCATGCAGCTCGTTGCTTGCATTTTCGATTGTAAACCGATGACGACATATTGTCAACCAAAGGCCCGAAAGTGTAGAAATTATAATGTATACAAGACATTTGATATTGAATAAAAATCGCTTTTGATATATATTATTTGTGGTATGTTATGAATTGATATTTTATTAACGAACCAATATCCAAAATACTAAGGAGGCTATTTTAATGAACAAGCTTGAGCAGCTCCTCGAAAAGAAAGCTCACCTTGCAATGGGTGGAGGAGAGAAAAGAATCGAGTCGCAGCACAAAAAAGGCAAGCTGACAGCTCGAGAAAGACTGAACATTCTGTTCGACAAGGACACTTTCGTTGAAGTGGACACTTTCGTTAAAAACAGATGCCCGTTTTATGGAATGCCAGAAAAGGACATGCCTGGTGACGGCGTAGTCACAGGTTATGGACAGATCGATGGAAGACTGGTATTCGCTTTCGCACAGGACTTTACCGTTGGCGGCGGATCGCTCGGAGAGTATCACGGCGAAAAGATCGTTAAGGTACAGGGTCTGGCCCTGAAGATGGGCGCACCGTTCGTAGGTCTGCAGGACTCCGGCGGAGCGAGAATCGAAGAAGGCGTAGCGCCTCTCTCCGGATTCGGTAAGATCTTCCACAACAACACGATTTCATCAGGCGTTATCCCGCAGATCTCTGTCATCATGGGACCATGCGCAGGCGGTGCAGTATACTCGCCGGCGATCACGGACTTCATCTTCATGGTTGACCAGACTTCACAGATGTTCATCACGGGACCGAACGTAATCAAGACAGTAACAGGCGAAATCGTTACATCAGAGCAGCTGGGCGGAGCGAGAACACACAACACCATCAGCGGCGTTGCTCACTTCATGGGAGCAAACGACGAAGAAACACTGATGATGGTTAGAGAGCTCCTGACTTACCTGCCATCGAACAACAAGGAAATGCCGCCGGTTTATGCGTGCAATGACGATGTGAACAGGCTGATCCCTGAATTCAACACGATCATTCCGGATAATCCGAACAAGGCATACGACATGTACGACATCATCAGAGGAATTGCCGACGACGGCAAGTTCTACGATGTTATGCCTATGTACGCAAAGAATATCATCACATGCTTCATCAGAATGGCAGGATCAACGGTCGGCGTTATCGCTAACCAGCCTGCAGTCGGCGCTGGATGCCTGGACATCAATGCATCCGACAAGGCCGCAAGAATGGTAAGAAGATGTGATGCATTCAATATTCCGGTACTGACACTGGAAGACGTTCCTGGATTCCTGCCTGGAACAAACCAGGAATACGGCGGAATCATCAGACACGGAGCGAAGCTGCTGTACGCATACTGCGAAGCAACCGTTCCTAAGGTAACGATGATTCTGAGAAAAGCATACGGCGGCGCATACATAGCAATGTGTAACAAAGAGCTGGGATCAGATATGGTTCTGGCATGGCCGTCCGCTCAGATCGCAGTAATGGGCGCAGAGGGAGCAGTTAACATCATGTCCTCAGTCAAGGCTGAACTCAAGGAAGTTGAGAATGACGATGAACGTGAGGCTCTGAGAAAGCAGAGAATCGACGAGTATGAAGAACTGTTCAACAACCCTTACTACGCAGCTGGCCTGGGATATGTTGATGACGTTATCGAACCGGCAACGGCAAGACAGAGAATCATCAGCGCCCTGGATATGCTGAAGACTAAGAGAGAGACGTTGCCGCCTAAGAAGCACGGCGACATTCCGCTCTAGGGAGGTGACAGCATGAGTTTAATGGAACAGTTTTCGGATCCGAATCTGATAGGAAACTTGACATTCGGTGAAAAAATGCTGGGATCGACCATCACCATGATCATGGGACTTGGTATCACATTTACCATCCTGATTCTCATCTGGATCTTCATCGTGATCATGGGCAAATGCATGGATATCGCGAGCAGACCTAAGACAAAGGCTGCAGAGCCGGTAGTTGAAGCCGCTCCAGCAGCTGCTGCAGCAGAAGCTCCTGCCGCAGAGGATGAAACAGGTCTCGTTGCTGTTATCGCAGCAGCCATCGCAGCATACGAGGGTGCGAACGCCAGCAACCTTGTAGTAAAGAAGATAACCAGACTTTCGGGCGAACAGACCCCATGGGGCAACTTCGCACTGGAAGACAGGCTTGATACAAGGAAAATGTAGCACAGGGAATTAATCGAAAGGAATTAAAAAAATGAAGAAATATAACATCACTGTAAACGGAACTACATATGCAGTAGAAGTAGAAGATCTGGGCGGAGCACCTGCACCTGCAGCAGCTTCAGCACCGGCTCCAGCTCCAGCAGCAGCACCTGCACCGGCACCTGCAGCAGCACCGGCGGCAGCACCTGCTCCGGCAGCAGCTCCAGCAGCAGGCGGCGCAGCAAGCATCACAGCTCCAATGCCAGGAACAGTACTGGACGTTAAGGTATCAGAAGGCCAGGCAGTTAAGGCTGGTGAAACAGTTCTCATTCTGGAAGCAATGAAGATGGAAAACGAAATCTCAGCTCCATCAGACGGAACTGTAGACAAGATCGTTGCAGCTAAGGGTTCATCAGTTAACTCCGGCGACGTTCTGATCACACTCAAGTAGTATTTTGGATTTTAGGATATAAAAGGGATGGGACAACGGACAAAGTCTTTTGTTCCATCCTTTTGTCATTGAGCATGTCGACTGCCGAAAGGGCAGCGGCAAAGCGGAGGTATGATATGTTATTAGCTTTTGACGTAGGAAACACGAACATTGTATTAGGTGTATTCAAAGACGGAAAGATGGTCACCAACTGGAGATTGGAGACCGACAATCGCAAGAGCGCAGATGAATACGGAATGATCATCCATCAGCTCTTTGCATATGAGGATCTGGACTTCTCGGAAGTCAAAGACGTAATTATTTCGACGGTAGTCCCTTCCATCGTGTACACGCTGCAGCATCTGTCGCAGAAGTACTTCAACAAGAGGGCAATCGTCATCGGGCCGGGAATCAAGACCGGACTCGTAGTTAAATATGATAATCCTAAGCAGGTCGGCGCGGACAGAATCGTAAATGCCGTCGGCGCCCACGCCAAGTACGGCGGACCGCTTATCGTAATAGACCTTGGTACCGCGACAACGTTCTGCGCCATTACACCGGATGCGGAATACATCGGCGGAACCATCGCGCCGGGCATCAAGATTTCATCGGACGCCCTGTTCGAAAAGACAGCCAAGCTGCCAAAGGTAGAACTGGAAGAACCGGGCACTGTCATCTGCCGCAACACCATCAACAGCATGCAGTCCGGTCTCGTATACGGACACATGGGCATGATCGAGTTCATCACACAGAAGATGAAGAAGGAACTCGTTGCCTACTGCGAAGAGGCAGGGAAACCTATCAAAGAAGACGACATCCGCGTCATCGCCACCGGCGGTCTGGCAACACTCATGGAAGCCGGCGTCGACTGCATCGATGTAGTTGACAAACTCCTGACCCTGGATGGTCTCGAGCTCATCTACCGCAAAAACAAGAAGTGCAGAAGACGCATTTCCGAGGAAGAGATCCAGCAGGATGCAATGAAATACGAGGGAAAGCTTTAATATAGGATGGGTAGAGAGATGATCAAAATCGGAGACTTCGAACTGAAGAATCCGTTCCTGCTGGCACCGCTGGCAGGGATAACAGATAAAGCAATGAGGAGCCTTTGCGCAGAAGCAGGGGCTTCTTTAACATACACGGAAATGGTCAGCGGCAAAGGCCTCTGGTACGGAGATGCTGGAACCGAGCGGCTTTTGGAAGTAGGCGAAGACGAGGGACCGGTAGCGTTCCAGATCTTCGGCTCGGAACCTGAGATCATGGAGCAGGCGGCACGCTGTCTCTGCACGGGCGAGTTGATGAAGCGGGGTGAAGTGACAGGGAAGCGCCGCTTATCGCGACCTGTCATCATCGATCTGAACGCGGGATGTCCCGTTCCGAAGATCGTCAGAAACGGCGAAGGCTCCGCGCTGCTCAAAGACCTGGATAGGCTCCACGATGTAGCAAAGGCAATGGTTCACGGCACATCGCTTATAGGCGATGGATCGGTTCCTGTGACAGCTAAGATCCGCATGGGCTTTGCGCGGGGGCAGAATATCGCCGTGGAAGCAGCAAAGGCTTTAGAGGCCGCCGGCGTGTCGGCGGTGACTGTTCACGGCAGGACCAGAGAGCAGTACTACGATGGCAAAGCCGACTGGCAGGCGATCGCTGACGTAAAGAAAGCGGTCAGCATTCCGGTCATCGGAAATGGAGACATCAAATGCGGTGCCGATGCCATCCGCATGATGGAAGAGACCGGATGCGATGCGGTGATGATCGCACGGGGCGCACTGGGCAATCCGTGGATCTTCCGTGAGGCGCTTGCGCTTTGGGAAGGCGGTTGTCCGGACGGCGCTGAGGGAGAAGCCTTTGTGCCGCCGACGCAGAACGGGCGAATCGAAATGCTGATTCGTCATCTGGATATGGTGATTGCCGATAAAGGCGAGAGAATCGCAGTTAAGGAGATGCGCAAGCATGTGGCGTGGTATACTAAAGGTATGCACGGGGCAACTGCGGTACGCAGGGCAGTGAACAATGTGGATGAAGCGGAACCGCTGAAGCGGGAGCTGTGGAAATTGATCGTATAGATTCTTTGGAGTATTGTGAAAGGGGGAAGTAGTTATGGTAGAACACACAGGACTGATAGAGTTAAACTTGCCTTCACTAGTTATGGGCGCTATTGACATAATCATTGTAATAGCAATAGTGGTGTTTGTCTGTCGCTTTGTTTCCAAAACGAGAAAGAGCATTTCGGATCTGCAGAAGCGAGTCGAAGAACTTGAAGCAAACCAAAATAACAAAAGCCCTTACAAAATGTAAGGGCTTTTTCGTGTATGTATTGCAAATGGATGGCGCGTTGATATACTAAAATATAAGCCGCAATTATTGTTGAAATATTCTGAAAATATAGTACAATCTAGTCGTTAGGACAGTTTTATAACTGGAAAATGGTTATTGAATTCAATTATGCGATTTTTGACACAATGGATAAACAGATTTAATATACCACGCAGGCATATTGTTTAGCTGGTTAAGTATAGAAAGGAGAACTGGGAGAGATGAAAAAGATATTAGTGATTACGGTTGCGCTTGTGATGATGGTTGTTTTGGCAGGCTGTGGCGGAACCGGTTCGAGCAGTGAACAGATCATATTCAAGAGCGAGGGCGAACTGCCAAATCTCATGGCAGTTTCAGACGGCACCTATTACATAATGGCGGGTGAATATGACGAAGAGGAGCTACGCCAGTTATCTGTAAGCGAAGAGCTGGACAAACTCAATTTCGTTTACGATGCAGAAGATGTAAGAATAGATTCCCTCTGCGCTGAAGGCGATATTGCCGCATGGGTTGAAATCCATGATAAAAGTTACGACTACAAGTTGTACGACAGAGAAAAAGACGAGACGATTAGTTTCAATTCAGCAGATCGAAATGAAGAAGAGACACAGAACGCCCAAATAGGCATATATAATGACACACTCTATTACATTGAACTCGATTATGGCGAGAACAAGATAATTGTAAAAGGCTATAATGTCAAAGAAGAGAAAACAGAGATCGTACATGAAGAGATCCTGCCGGAGCATGTTACAACAGCATTGGATGTGAGCGGCCAAGTGCTCACGGCGTATATTGGCGGGGATCAGATGTATAGCCTTAACTTGGAGAGCGGCGAAGAAAAAACAGTTGAGATTCCAGAGAAACCTGACGGAATCATGGAGGTATCATACGATCAGGGAAATGATATCTACGCGTTGTACTACACAGCCAAAGGCACAGGTCCAGAAGACATAGGCATCTTTACTCCGGGAGATAAGCAAATCAAATCGATCTTCAGATCAACTGACTTTGCATATCCTGTCCATCTCGAAATAGACAACGGACATGTATTTTGGCTGACGAGCATAAACACCGCGGGTACGTCAGATAATGAGGCAGATTATAATACACTGATGGACTATTCATGTCAGGATGATGCGACGGAAGAATATCCGAGCACTTTTGGATTTGCACTAAGCGACGATACGTTATTTACACTATCGTTTGTTGGCGATACTGACGAGGTGGCCATAGAGAGAATTGAACGATAGGCTTTTGCAGATGAAATAAAAATGGTGGCCAGGAGTGAAGTGGTAAAACAAAAGTAGACACTTCAAAAAGACCGTATCGAAGGTCAGGAAAAAAGCGAAGACATATTATAAGGCAGCCAAGAAGGCCGTAGTAAAGAGAGTCAAACCGGCCATTAAGAAAGTAAAGAAAGTATATCGGTCAGTGAAAAAGGCGGCGAAAAAGGCATCAAAATGGGTCGGCAAAAAGTATAAAAAGGCAAAGAAAGCTGTCAAGAAAGCATGGAATGCAACCAAAAAAATGGCAAAGAAAGCCGGAAGCAAGGTAAAGGGAATTGCTAAGGCGGTTTATGCCAAAAGTGATATGATGCTTAAGGCATCAAAAGGTGGGAAATATGTAACGAAATTGCTTGGACATGGATCGGTTGCAACCAGTTATAAAGATACTGCAACTGAAGCCTATAATGATATTAACTCTGGGAAAACAATGAGTGAAACAGTATCAAATGCATTTGTAAACGCAATGTTTGCAACAGCAAGTATTGGTATTGGCTTAGCAGTTTCTGCAGCGCTTATTTCTAATCCAGTCGGATGGATGGCAGTTGCAGCGGTAGGTGTGGCAACTATTACATCGTTTGGATTTGACGCTATTACAAGTTATAAAGTTGGCAAAAGCAACAAATCTTTGAAGAGAAGAACATACGAGTTCATGACAAGATAACAACCGCTTCGAGAAGGTGAGAAAGCAATGGATAATAGCTATAACAATGAAAGAATAAGAGAATATTTGAAATTAGTAGTGGAAAACAATTCCGAAGAAGGAGAGTTGAAACCCCACAGTATCCCAAGGCTTGTGTTTCTATGGATAATAGTGCTATTCATTGGAAGTTTTGTTTCAATTGCAATTCCATCAACATTGACTTTTGGCGGCTCAATCGTGGCGGTACTAGCATTGTCATTCGGCACAGGCCTTTATTCAAAGAAAAAATACAATTGGTTTCTATTTCGCGCATATAATGCTTTTGGAGTATTCTCCTGTGCACTGACCCTATTTCTTGGCTTTTCCATGGGGTTTGGAATGCGGTATCTGATGCTTGTTATTGTATTTGCTGGAATTATGGTTGTAGCCGCTGGAATCATTTCGTATCGATGGAAGGCAAGTAAGATAAAAAAAGGGTGGAACGCTAACCAAAAAAACAGAAGAGAAATAACAATACCAATAATTGTTATCGCTTCTTCGATGTGTCTCTTATTTCTACGTTTACTTCCTGAAAAAGTGTCGTTACTTATGGTGACGACCGCAGTTGGAGTGATAGGTGCCGCCTATATTGTTGCTATGGTGACAACGTATCACTATGGAAAGAAATACGATCCAAATGAAATAATACTAAAAAACAGCAAAAAGTGAGACATGCAAGGCAAAGGGGTTAGTTGTTATCAAAAATAAATTCCTGCCGGGCACACGGCGAAGAAGTGGAGAAATTTAAGATGTTCATTCAAGGTTACGAGCATTAATAAAAAAGGCAAGAAAGTAAATTACAAATACCCTACAAAAAAATGGGACAGCGATTTTTGGAACTAAACAACATCACGAAGGGAGAAATTGCAATGATAGAACACCAAGGACTAATAAGCATAAATTGGCCTTCAATAATAATGCTGATTATAGACATAATTATAGTAGTGGCAATAATAGTGTTTGTTTACCGTTTTGTCTCAAGGACGACCAAAAGCATTAAAGATTTAGAGAAGAGAGTTGAAAACCTTGAAGCAAACAAGAAACAGGACTAATTTCTTAAGGGCAACAAGTTCCTTATGCGCCTTGTAAAGATGAAAAATGGTGACCATCACGGTCACCATTTTTTTACGCTTTCTAAGGAGTGTATATTAATAAGAAATCTTAGAAGTGTATTTCCAGATACCCATCTTCTCGGCCTCCTTAATGAGATCGTCTCGGAAGTCAGGGTGGGCGATGTTGATGAGCAGTTCCGCTCTCTCCCAGGTGTTCTTACCCTTCAGGTTTGCGATGCCGTATTCTGTAACAACGAAGTTGGTCGCGGTTCTCGGAGTGGTTACGATACTGCCTTCAGGAAGCATAGGGCTGATCAGTGAGACTCTCGTTCCGTCTTTGAGCGTTCTCGTGGACGGCGTGCACAGGAAGCTTTTGCCGCCCTTCGATGCGTATGCGCCGAGAACGAAGTCCAGCTGTCCGCCTGTACCGGAGATCTGCTGTGTTCCTGCGGTCTCCGAGCAGACCTGACCGTAAAGGTCAACCTGTATGCAGCTGTTGATGGAGATGAAGTTCTCGATTTTCTGCACCGTTGCGATACTGTTGACATAGTCGACCGGTGCGCTGCAGCAGATCGGGTTGTCGTCGATGAAGTCATAAAGCCTTTGCGTTCCACCTGCGAAGGTGTAGACGGCCTTTCCTTTATCGACAGGTTTGTTTCCGGTTAGCTTGCCTGCTTCGAACAGATCCACATAAGCATCAACGAACATCTCTGTGTGAGCGTTGATGTTTCTTACGTCGGAGTCAGCCAGCATTGATCCAATACATCCTGGGAGTGCGCCGATACCAAGCTGAAGAGTACTGTGCGATTCGATCTGCGATACGACATACTCGGCGATGTATCGGTCTATTTTTGTAGGCTCCTTGTTCATCAGCTCATCCATTGGAGGGTTAGAACCCTCAACGACATAGTCGATGCCGTAGAGATTGAGCTGTGTCTGGTGGCCGTGCGCAATCGGCATGTTCTCGTTGACTTCAACGATTACCTTGTGCGCGCTCTTGATTACGCCCCATATATCAGCGACCTGCGGTCCGATATTGAAGTTACCGTGTTTATCCATCGGGGCAACCTGGAAGAACGCGATATCGACGCCGCTGTCGTTATGCTGCCAGTAAACAGGAAGTTCATTGAACATCATCGGGATGTACCAGCATCTGCCGGCTCTGCTCATCTCTCTGTCAAAAGCACTGAAGTGCGCCGATGCAAAACGCACCTGGTCGTTTGATTCCGTTGCGAGGAATGTTTCGAACGGAGCGTTTCTCACACCTACAGTACTGACGATCTCCACGCCCTTGAGCTCATCCGCTCTCTTGGCGAGGGCCTTGTCGATGTCTTTGACCGTTCCGAGACCGAGACCGAAATGGATCCTGCTGTTATTCTGGACCATTGCGGCGGCCTGTTCGGCAGTAATTAACTTCTTCTTATATTCCTGATCGAGAAGGGATGTTTTATACATTTATAAACCTCCGAATGTTTTGATATTTCTTGTCGTTATTATTGTAACACGCATAGAAAAAATGTAAATAGAAATTTGTTATTTTTTTAACAACAGAGTGCACAAACTGATCAAAGGCTTGCAATCGCTGCGCCGAAGGGGTAAAAAAAGTTTTTTCAAAAAGTTTCAAAAACATAGTTGACAAACAATATTATACGCCGTATAGTATTAAACGAAGAATAACATTAGTCATTGCTAGAAAGAAAGGAGGCGCACATGGCTTTTAAGATTGAATCCAGTCTGCTTGATGCATGCGCCCTCGCTATTCTACACAGAGGGGACACTTACGGGTACGAGATTACACAGGAGATGAAAAAGTCGATCGTCGTTTCGGAGTCAACGCTTTATCCAGTACTTCGAAGACTGCAGAAGGAAGGCCTTTGCAGGACGTACGACAAGCCTTATCAGGGGCGTAACCGCAGGTACTATCAGATCACACCGAAAGGTGAGGAGCAGCTGAGGGATTACACGAAGCAGTGGAATGACTACAGAAATGCGATCCAGAGACTTCTGGACGGACCAAAGGAGAAGGAGAAAAAAGGGGGTGTAGGCAGTGAATAGAGAAGAATTCATTTTGACATTGCGCAAAGAACTATCAAAACTGCCGCCGGAAGAAATCGTTGAGGCTACACAGTACTTCGAGGAAATCTTCGATGAGGCGACGGCAGGATTGGATGACGAGGGGAGATTGGCCGAGGAGCAAAGGCTTGTCGGGGAGTTCGGAAATCCAAAGAAGATAGCAGCGCAGGTAAAGGCGGATTACGCCGCGAGGCTTTTGGAAGGGGAAGATATTGCCTCGGGCAAAAAGCCTGGAGCGAAAAAGAAACTTTCGGCAGTATGGTGGGTCATCATCGGAATCTGCTCGGCACCTGTTTCGATTCCGCTGGCAATCTGCGTGGTCACTATAGCAATTACAATAATCGCAGCTATTATCTCGCTGTATGCTGGAATAGTCTCAGCCGCTATTAGCGGAATTACAGTAGTAATTGCAGGATTCGCATGTCTGCCTAGTTCGGTGGCATCAGGAGTTATGACCATCGGCGCCGGGCTGATGACTCTGGCAGCATCAGTCGCCGCGGGATTCGGTGCGTTCCTTGGCACAAAGGTGTTGATCACCGCGCTGGCAAGGAAGCTTAGAACAGCAAACAAGAACAGAAAGATCAACAAGCTGGCCGGCGAAAGCGAAAAGGTCGACGACTGGGCGTTTACAGGGGAAGCCCAGGAAGATGAGGCCTTGCCGGAGCACGCGGATGAGAACGAAAGGGGGACTGAGTGATGGATAGATTAGCAAAATTCTTTATCATATGTGCCGCAACGTTCGCATTGGGTCTCGTACTCTTTGTTGTCGGCTTATCGACAGGCGGCGTAGACGGATTCCACAAGGTGGCGAACCATAACAGCTGGTTGTCCACGGGATCCCAGAGCGTAGAAGTCACATCGACAAAAGGGGAATTCAATAAAATCACAGCAGAAGGATCACTTGACGTCGTTGTTGTAGGCGAGAGTTACTATAGTGAAGCCGTAAATGACAATGACCTGATGAAGGAGGATATCAAGCCGGAACCGGGAATGATCGTGCTCCGATATGGAGATGAGTACGTGGAACCAAAAGTCGAATTCAACGGAAACGAACTGCATATCAATAGCAAGCAAAAAATGAAGGTTGGCGTCAGTCTCGATTTGGGCGACGACAAGTTCAATGTGTGGCCTACAGCAATCATATTCTGTGATGACAATGAACTGAAATCGATCACAGTTGACTCAGACTTCGGCGATATAGATATCAAGGGCGTAGATTTTGCAAAAGCCGATCTGGAGGGAGACATGGCTGACCTTGAGGTGAAGGACATCAAGAGCAAAGGCCTCAAGATCCACAGCGAAGACGCTGATGTCGAAATATCAGGTGACCTGCGAGGAAAGACAGAAATCGATTTGGACGATGGCGATGTCGAAATCAGCACCAAGGCAGACTACAAGGACTACACTATCGAGGCTTCTGTTTTAGATGGCGTAGTTGCAATAGGCGATAATGAAGCCGAATATGTAAGCTATGATGACGAGGGGTATACATATAAACAAAAAGGCGGAGAGGATTCGCTTTTGATAACACTGTTAGATGGGGAAATTAATATCGACAGTCATGACAAAGATAACTAAGTAAACGGAAGGGATTAGAAATAGGGGGATAATCACATGTTTAATTCTACATATGTCAACAACCGTATCCTCTGGATACTGTTGGCTCTCTTTGTGCCGTACAGCATCGTCGAAGACCATGTGTATGAGTATGTTCGGAGCGTGATGGCTTCGATGCTCTCGTCCCTTCCGGACGAGACGGCCCTTATGTTAGTGGAAGAGGGTCCTCGCGTCGCTCTGGTCGCGTTCATTCTGCTCGTATTTCTGGTCATCAGAAAGAACAGGTTTCTGCTTGAGACGATCAGACCTTCGCACGAAAATCGCAGCCTGAGCAAATTGGGAATAGGTCTTCTTCTCGGCTTAGTGACCAACTTCTTCTGCATTCTATGCGCAATCATACACGGAGATGTCAATGTGTATTTTGATTTTGCTGTCTCGCAGATACCGCTGTTATTGATCTCATTCATCATTGTGTTCTTCCAAAGCACTTCGGAAGAACTGTGGTACAGGGGATTCCTGTACGAGAGGATCAATGTGCACTATCCGTTATGGATAGCAATCATCGTAAACAGCGTCGCGTTCGGATCCATGCATAATCCGGCAAACCTAACCGCTTTGTGGTGGGCAAACCTGATTATGACAGGTCTATCAATTTCGCTGCTCAGATGGTATACAGGCAGCATCTGGACTTGCCTGGGGTTTCATACCATGTGGAACACCACGCAAAACCTTATTTTCAGTGAGCCAAGATACCCGTTCCCTGAGGAGGCGATATTCCATCTGGATGCGACTGGGGCAATTAGTAACCCGGTTTATGATTACGCGTGCGGAGTAGAAGGCGCCGTTCCATGTCTTTGCATGGACTTGCTGATATGTATCGCAATTCTCGTGCTCGCGAAGAAGCACGGCCGGCTTGGCGAACTGTTTGAGAGCAGGGAGTCCAAGGGCGAGATGACAGTCGAACTGCCGAGAAGCAAATCTCAGAGATCGATCCTTGCGGGCATGATTCCCGCAGCCGTTATTTTAATAATTCTTACTATTGCAGAAAGCTTTGGCATATTTACTGCTCCGGTATGGATCATATTCGGACTGTTATGTGTCATTGCGGGATTGGGGGTATTTCTTAAATGAGTAAAAAGCTATTTATTTCTATACTAGTACTTTGTATTTTAACGTTAGGTCTGCTCGTGTTGGATCTAATGAAGGTAATAATATCAAAATGGATAATAATCATACTGATGTGTGCAATTGCCGGGCTTTCGGTATTCTTCATAGTTAAAGGGGAGAAAAAAGCGCCGAAGGTCATTTCAACGATTCTGGCCGTAGTCACGATTGCCATATCGTTCTTCGCCATCAGCATGAGTCCGTACTTCAACAGCATATCGCTTCATAACTTCGTAGCTGCTGCTCCTTATGACGCGGTAGTATCTGCAGATGATGCATGTGATGAAATAGACTATGCGACGCGGACGTTCCAGAGAATACATCCGAAGCACAGCGATGAGGCTGTTATGAAGACTGCTGACAAAATCAAGGAGCAGATCCAGGAGGATGGGGGCGTCACAGTAAATCAGCTTTCCGCAGATATCGAACGCGTGCTCTCCAAGGCCGGCGATCCGCACACCTATGCATGGGCGGATTACAATGATTATCTTGTTCCAAAGGATTATGACATGAACAAAATGGAGAAAGGCGGATGGCATCTTGTTAAAGTCAACGGGCTGACAGCAGAGGATGTTCTTTCGCAAAATCCCGACCTGGTCAGCTTTGACACGAAGAGTTGTGGAGAATTCGAGGTCGACAGATTTCTTAATCCCGGAGGCATTCCGTACCTGCAGATACTCGATTTTTACGGTTTTGACACCCAGAAGGACATAACATGCACCTATGAAAACGAATCGGGCGAACAGATGACCGAAACGTATCATCCGGATGATTTCATGTCGTATGACGAATACCTTGAAAAGAACGTCAAGGAAGAAGATGAAGAAGCGGAAGAAGCGGAGCCGCCTATTGCGACTTTTGAAATCGACAAAGACAAAAGTCTTGCCGTACTGACCTATAATGACGTCTGGTACGAAGACGAATACAAAGAATGCCTTCAGGACATGTTCACACAGGTAAAAGAAAAAGGCATTAAAAACGTTGTTGTCGATCTTCGCGGTGTCGGAGGAGACAGAATGGTGATGGACTTTTTCGTTAACACAAAGGCAGCAGAGGAGTTCATCCGATATCTCGATGTAGATAATTACAACGGCATGTCCAGCACCTGGCGCTTAGGATTCTATGACCTGAATAAAAACGAAGAAAATTGTAAAAACAAACGTTACAGCGATCTTACATTTAACGGCAACTGCTATGTTCTTACTTCAAGCGATACATTTGGCCCCGCTTCGACATTCGCAATGCTGATAAAGGACAATGATCTCGGTACGTTAATAGGTGAACCGACCGGAAGCGATCCAAACGGATATGGTGAAGACGTATGGTTCGCAACCCCGAAAACGAAAATAAAGGTCATTGTATCAACAAAGCAGTTCTATCGTGCCGACCGCGATTGTAAAGACAAATGCGTCACGCCTGACATAGAGTGCGACGCTGACAAGGCGTTCGATGCGCTGTATGAAGCGATAGACTAATCTGCAAATTTAGGGAAGGGGATAAATAATGCTAAAATCTACACGCATAAACAACCGTATAATCTGGATAATAGTGGCAGGAATCATATGGATGGGCCTCATTGGACAAGCCATAGAGTATAGGATACTGGATTTGGTGTATCCGCTGATCCCACCCGTCTCGGACGGAATGCAGTTTGTCCTTGATGGTTACGCTCCGCTTATCTTAGATGTCGCATTTTTCCTGTTGATGTGCCTGGTAGTAAAGAAGAACAGATTCCTTCTCGGGATCATAAAACCAACGCGCAAAGGCCACAGCATGAGCAAGCTGGGGATAGGTATTCTGCTCGGTTTCCTGACAAACTTCTTCTGTATTCTTTGCGCTCTCATACACGGAGATATCAAACTCTACTTCGATTTTGGCGCTTCGCAGATACCGCTTATGCTCTTCGCCTTTATATGCGTGTTCTTCCAGAGCACGGCTGAAGAGTTCTGGTGCAGGGGATTCCTTTACGAGAGGATCAATGTGCACTACCCTCTCTGGGTGGCAATCATCGTAAATGCTGCATTGTTCGGATTGCTTCATCTCTCCAATCCAGGTGTTACATTTATTGCGATTTTGAATATTGTCATCGTTGGTATTACATTTTCATTACTCAGGTGGTATACGGGAAGCATTTGGACCTGCATGGGCATCCACACCATGTGGAATTTTACGCAGGAGCTCATCTTCGGCTTGCCGAACAGCGGATTCGTGTCTGAAGCATCGGTATTCCATTTGGATGCGGCAACTGGTTTTGACAATCTAATTTACAACTACACCTTTGGGGTTGAGGGCGCTATGCCCGCCCTGTTCATAGACGTTCTGCTGGGTGTGGTCATACTCGTGCTCGCGAAGAGACAAGGCCGCCTGGGCGAGCTGTTTGAGAGCAGAGAGTCAAAAGGAGAGGTGCCTGTCGATCTGCAGAGAAGCCCGGCGCAAAAGGTGATCCTGACAGCGATTATTATTGATGTCGCCGTTATTATCGCAGTACTAATCGTAGAAATCTTAGGACTGTTTGTACTTCCAACGTGGATGAAACTCGGCTTACTATGTATATTTACAGGATTAGCAATTTTCCTTGAATAAGTGTTGCAAACAATCGAAAAGGACGAGCGAAAGCTCGTCCTTTTCAATATTGCAACTATGTTTGGTTTAACCCCAGAGTTCTTCGTCAGTTGGAACGTGATTGTTAGGCATGAAGCGAGCGATTCTGGAAACGTTCATCAGGTGCGTGTAGTTCAGGTTCTCGGAGATGGAGTTGTGTCCCCATGATCCGCAGCCCAGAGTGTTTGTAGGGTTCAGACCGTTGAAGTATGAGCCGCCTGTGCTGTTGGAACTGCACTGATTGATGACGAATCTCGATACGCAGAGGCTTTCACCGATCTTAGCGATATGCTCTTCGCTGTCGCTGTGGAATGATACGGAGTGGCCTTTGCCGTCTCTTTCCAGATTTTCAGCTGCGATTCTGATTGCATCGTCCAGGTCTTTGTACGGATATGCGCTGATGACTGGAGCCATCTTCTCACCGCCCAGCGCATCCGTTGCGCCGGTTCCTTCGGCAACTGCAACGATGACCTGCGTGTCCTCAGGAATCTTGATGCCTGCGAGCTCTGCAACCTTCTGGCAGGACTGACCTACGGAGTGTCTGTTGGTCTTGCCGTCTTCAAAGAGCGCTCCGCGAACCTTCTCCAGCTCGTCCTTATCTCTTACGATGTAGCAGTGGTTCGCTTCGAACTCGTCCATGATGGCGTCAAAATCTTTCTCAGGGCAGATGACTGACTGCTCAGCTGAACAGATGATGCCGTAGTCATATCCACGACCCTTGATGATCTTAGGAACAGCTTCCTTGAAGTCATATCCTTCGTCGATGATGCACTGTACGTTGCCGGCGCCAACGCCCAGAGCCGGTCTGCCGGAGCTGTATGCTGCGTTGACCATTCCAGGACCGCCTGTTGCAACGACAACGTCTGCGCTTGAGATCAGGTTCTTCGTGTTCTCTCTGGAGTGCTCGCCGAGGATCTGGATCAGATTCTCAGGCATGCCGATCTCAGCCAGTGCTTCGTTGATCATCTCAACAGTCTTCGTGCTGCACTTTACAGATTTATGATGCGGAGTGATGATGATAGCATTTCCGCACTTGAGAGCGAACATGGAGTTGCTCATTGGAGTAACGATCGGGTTCGTGCAAGGTGTGATCGCTGCGACAACGCCCATAGGCTTTGCAACTCTTGTCACACCTGTGGTTTCGTCTGTGTCGAGGATGCCGCGGGACTTCTTGCCGCGCAGATTGTTCCATACGATGCCGGCCTTCTGTCTGTTCTTGGCATACTTGTCTTCCACGTTGCCCATACCGGTCTCTTCGACAGCGATCTCGGCCAGATATCTGGCGTTCTCATAAACGACTCTGCCTACCGTCTGGACGGCCTTATCGACCTCTTCCTGACTCAGTTTTTCGAATTCAGCCTGTGCCTTGCGCGCACGCTCAATATAACCATCAATATATTCTTTGCTATCCATCTAAATCCTCCTAGATATTCAAAATAAACTCATTACAGCAACAATTATACCGCTCGCATTTCTGCCGTTCAAGGTCTGCGGCTCGAGCAAAGGCCGGGCGGATTGTATTAAAATTGTATTGCGCGGGAGGGCGGCATCTTGACTATTTGGAAATATATGGTAACATGAATGCGGGAGACAGGGATCATGATTACGATCATCAAAATTGCAAGTTCCATATTGGTTGGCTTCTTTGCGGGACCGGCTATTGTCTATTTCTTCAACAGACTGCCGGCGAAGTGGCTCTGCGACTATGGCGAAACGCCGCCGACGGAGCTGACGGATCCCAACGTGAAGCGCATCAAAGAAAACCCGTGGCGATGGGTATACGCTGTCGGGTTTATTTGTCTTTGTCTGAGATTGTCTCTGGCTAACCTGGTGCCGTCTGTCGTTCAGGGCGGACACGTCTTTCTTTCAGGCCTGCAGGCAGAACCTTTGTCGGATCTTGACTGCGCGCAGCTTGCCCTGGCGGGGCTCGTCGTATGCTGGCTCCTGCTCATGATCGCACTGGCTGACCTCAAATATATGATCATTCCCGACCAGTTCGTGATCATGCTGGCGATCTCGGCCATCGGGTTCATGCCGTTTCGCGGCAACATGATGCAGCCGCTGCTGGGCCTTGCCATCGGAGGCGGAGCCATGCTTTTGCTTGCCGGCATCGGAGCTCTCGCGAAGCGTGAAACGATTGGGTTCGGCGACGTCAAACTCTGTGCGGCGCTGGGTCTGGTGCTGGGTGTGCGGGGCACGATCTGCGCGCTGATACTTGCCGTGCTGGCAGCCGGCGCCTATGCGGCGGTCGGACTTGCACGCGGCAGATTGAAGAAGACCGATCACTTGCCGATGGGGCCGTTTATCTGCGGCAGCGCCATGGCATATATCTTTATCGCCCTATGGTAACAGTCCGGATAGTCCAATAGTTACGTTGCCGATTCCAGCACTTTAAGGTATAATCAAAAGGAATATGGGCAAAAATATCCTTTTGACAATCGCATATGACGGATCCGTGTTCCACGGCTGGCAAAGACAGCCGGGTGAGTTTACGGTGCAGGGACATCTGGAACAGACCATGTCCCGTCTTTTCAAGCAGGAAATCACCTTAAGCGGCACCAGCAGAACCGATGCCGGCGTCCATGCCCTCGATCAAAAGGCGACGCTCGTGACGGACATCAATGTACCGACAGAGAAATTGCCGCTGGTCATCAACAACGCGCTCTGCGGTGAGGAGAAGGGTCCCTTTGCAAAGGCTCCCGTCAGGATTTTGTCCGCTCGCGAGATGCCGGAAGACTTCCACGCGAGGTTCGACTGCAAAGGCAAGAAGTATATATATAAGATCAGGAGCGGCTGTGATTCCAATGGTGAGCTGGGCGACTTGGAGACAGGACTTTCCCTGGTCTTTGACAGGAACTACTGCTATCACGTGAGCGAGTCCCTCGATGCGAAAGCCATGGCGGAAGCGGCGCAGTACCTCATCGGAACTCACGATTTCAAGTCCTTTGAGGCGTCGGGAGGGAATCCGAGAGAGACGACAGTCAGAACCATTTTCGAAGCAAAGGTTTTAGAGGGAACTGCCCGCGAAGGAAGCGGCAACGGAACGCAGGACATCGAGATCCACATAAGCGGCGACGGTTTCCTTTACAACATGGTGAGGATCATCACCGGGACCCTGATCGAGATCGGGCAGGGCAAGAGAGAACCGGCCGACGTGAAGAGAATCATAGAGGCGAAAGACAGGCAGGAGGCCGGATTCACAGCACCGCCGAACGGGCTGTATCTGGCAGAAGTATATTACGAATAATCGATTAAAAAATACACAAAGCAATCAAGGAGATAACAATGAAAATCGACAAGAGACCAAGCTGGGACGAATATTTCATGGAAATGGCAGAAGTCACTGCCAAGAGATCGACTTGCCTTCGCAGACAGGTCGGCGCAGTCATCGTGCAGGACAAGCACATCATTGCAACCGGCTATAACGGCGCGCCGAGAGGCATCGCACACTGCGGAGAAAGAGAAGGCGGATGCCTGAGAGAACAGCTGGGCGTTCCTTCCGGCGAGAAGCATGAGCTTTGCAGGGCTCTTCACGCCGAGCAGAATGCGATCATCCAGGCGGCAACCCTTGGTCAGAGTGTAGAAGGATCAACAATATATGTAACGAATCAGCCTTGCGTGATCTGCGCGAAGATGCTCATCAACGCGGGCGTTGAGAAGATAATCGTCAAAGAGGGCTATCCTGATGAGCTGGCCGTTGAGATACTCGAAGAGGCCGGTATCAAGATTGTAATGTTAGGAGAGTAATTTGACAGCGACAAGTTTTGAACTGTGGGCTCCCTTTATCGTCGCGGCGCTGATCACAGCCCTGTGTACGCCTTTGGCCATTATTATCGCACCGAAGATTGGCGCGATGGACATCCCGAAGGATAACAGGAGAGTCCATAACAAACCTATGCCGAGATTTGGCGGCATAGCAATATTTGCCGGTATGATGATATCCTGGGCGATATTTGCCGGAGAGGTGAAGGGAATGCACGGAGCCATGGCGGGCTGTGCGATCATTTATATTCTCGGAGCAATCGATGACATCAAGAACATCCGACCGCTCGTCAAGTTCTCCGGACAGGTGCTTGCTGCAACCGTAGCCTTTGCGCTTGGACTCAGGATTCAGTTCATTACAAACTACTTCAGTGGCGGCAACATGATCTTTGGCGACGTGGCTTGCTATATTGTCACGGTGCTTTGGCTCGTGGCCATCACCAATGCCGTAAACCTCGTTGACGGACTGGACGGTCTGGCTGCGGGAATCGCGGCGATCTCGGCTCTTTGCCTTGCCTATGTGGCGTACATCCACGGACAGTATGTGTCGACCATCGCCATGATGGTAGTCGCCGGAGCGGCCATCGGTTTCCTGCCGTTCAACTTCAACCCGGCAAAGATCTTCATGGGTGACGGAGGCTCTCAGCTTCTGGGATTTTCCATTGCGGCTGTATCGATCATGGGTGCCGTCAAGAGCGCCACGCTGGTCGTCGTCCTGATTCCGGCATTGGTTTTGGGACTGCCTATTATGGATACGCTCATGGCGATCATCAGGAGAACAGCAAGGCATCAGTCCATCGGAACCGCAGACAAAGAACACCTGCACCACAGGATCCTCAGGGCCGGTTTCGGTCAGAGAAGAGCCGTGCTGCTCATGTACTGCGTCAGCGGGATCCTGGGAATCATCGCCGTCATGTACAGCAGAGGACTCTATGTCGAGTGCATCGGCCTTCTGGCCATTGCCATCATGATCGTCGGGGTACTGCTGACAGATACAAGAACGAACAAGGTTAGCATTAGAGGTATGCGTCTCATCAAGGAGGACCTTTCGGATACAAATAAAAACAAGAACAAAAAATGATACCCGAAAACGAAACACTGAATACTATAGACAACAGAATGCTTCTCAAGAGCACGCTCGTTGTCGCCGGGCCTATCGCTCTGCAAAGCCTTATAGCATCCAGCCTGAATCTCGTTGATAATCTCATGATTGGAGCATTGGGAGAGCTGGCACTGAACGCAGTAGGCGTTTCGGTACAGCTCTTTTTTATTTACTGGATGTTCGTGTTCGGCTTTGCCAGCGGGGCGGCGACATTCATGGCGCAGTTTTTTGGCGCAAAGGATCTGGTGAATATACGCAAGAGTACAGGATTCACCCTTTGCGTCGTTTTTGCCATGGGCGTGGTCTTTTTCTGTGCGGCCATGTTCTTCCCGCAGTATGTCCTCCGCATCTTCACGAAATATCCAGAGGTCATTGAGACGGGCATCCCTTATGTGAGGACGGGCGCATTCACCTTGCTCCTCACCCCGATTACCCAGTCGTTCACCGTGGTTCTGCGAGCGACACAGCAGACGCACCTGCCGCTGATTGCCAGCGTGACGGGCCTTTGTACGAACACGTTCATGAATTACTGCCTGATCTACGGGCACTTTGGGCTGCCGCGCATGGGCGTACAGGGAGCCGCTCTGGCCACAGTCATTGCGAGACTGGTGGAACTGGCGATCATTCTCTACTTCGTGTTTGGAAGAAACAATATCATCAAGGGACCGCTTAGTGAATTCTTCGGATTCGGCAAGGAACTGTCTTCGAGGATTTTCAAGAACGCCGTTCCGACAACGATCAACGAGACCATGTGGGGACTCGGAACAGCCCTTTATATTGCGGCCTTTGCAAGAATCAGCATCACTGCGGGTGCAGCAGTACAGGCATGCAACACCATCAATAGTCTGTTCTCCATGGCGGCATTCAGCGTCGGCGATGCGGTACTGATTCTCGTCGGCCAAAAGCTGGGAGAAGGAAAAAAGGCGCAGGCCTTTGAGATGGCGAAGAAACTTCTCGTTCTTGGCGTCGCTGTGGGCATCGTTCTCGGCGGCATGACGATCATCTTCGGCAAACCGATTCTCGGGCTCTTTGACTTCACAGCCGAGGGACAAAGTCTCGCCTGGAAGATCCTCATTGTCTATGCAGCGACCCTGTGGATGGAAGTCTACAATGCGGTTCTCGTGACCGGCGTTTTGAGATGCGGCGGCGATACGCGCTTTGCCATGTTTACGGAAGTAGGCGCCGTGTGGCTGATCGGCGTGCCGGTCGCTTTCATCACATCGCTGTACCTGAAGTGGCCGATTTTCATGGCGGTCATGGGCGTCAAGCTGGAGGGCGTCATCAAGGGCGTCATCCTGACCCTCAGATTTAGAAGCCGCAAATGGCTCAACACCGTCATCACGGGACTGTAAAGACAGGTTTTGCAGATAACGAACTATTCTGAAAACTGTTGTAAATAAGGGCAAAAAGGTGTATACTTTTTTACGATATTACCAATATATTTTTGAGAGAAGATATGACTAAATTCAGAAATGAAATAATCCTTTATTCATTAATAATGGCGGCTGTGGCCGAGGTGGTTTCACTGATAGTCATAGGACCGAACATTACGTTCGTGCTGGGGCTTCTGATCGGTACCGCAGTAGCCATTGTCGGATTCATCATTTTGGTGAAGACGGGACAGATGCTGATGGACGACAAAAAGAAGAAACCTGTCGTTCTCGGATATGTCTTAAGGATCTTTCTGTATGGTATATCTTTTCTTTTCTGCATCAAACTCAGTCTGCCCTGCGGATTTGGGTGTGGATGCGGCTTCATAACAGTACACGCCGGCATACTCTTTCTTTATGGAATCGTCTACAGATTCATCAGGAAAAAGGAGAACCCGCTCAATGATTGGATTGCGGGAACCAAAGAATGGAACGATTTGAGCGTGTATGATGATGAAGAGGATGACTGGTAAGGAGGTGACAGAATGGAATTAGGACCACGGGTCATATTCTCAATAGGGAATGTCTATATAACGGAAACGGTCTGTTTCACGTTCATACTTAGCATTCTCATGCTGATCTTTGCATTCGTGGCCACACGAAACATGCAAAAGATACCTCATGGAGCACAGAACGTAGCGGAACTCATCGTCGGCTTTATCTACAACATGGTAAAGGACGTCATGGGGGATGTGAGCGAGCGATTTACCCCGTACATGGGCACACTGATCTCGTTCCTGGCAATCGGAAGTATGCTGGGACTGCTGGATCTGCGACCTGTTACGGCTGACCTGAACTGTACAGCACCGCTTGCACTGGTTACGTTCATTATGATCCACTACAACGCGGTCAGGGCGCAGACGGCTGTTGGATACATCAAGGAGCTGTCTTCACCATATGCCTTCATGCTGCCGCTGAATCTCATCAGTGACTGCATGTTCCCTGTAACGCTGGCCTGCCGAATTTTCGGTAATATTCTTGCCGGCGTAATCATCATGACTCTGGTATATGGCGGACTGAAGACTTTGTCGCTCCACCTGATTCCGGTTCCGTTCCTGCAGATCGCATTTCCGCTGCCGCTGAATTTCTGGTTCGATATGTTCGAGCCGGTACTGCAGGCATACATCTTCACCATGCTCACCATGGTATTCATTGACAACGGAAGACATCCAGTCGAAAGTGACTGATAAACTGACAAAGAGTTAGATTTTCAACAAACCAATTTTAAGGAGGAAAATTAAATGACAGGATTCACAGGTACAGAATTGATTGCTGCTTTTTCAGCACTGGGCGCAGGCCTGGCCATGATCGCCATGACTGGCGTAGGAATCGGCATAGGCTACAACGCAGGTAAAACGGTTGAGAGTACAGCGAGACAGCCTGAAGCACAGGGTACACTCCTGAAGCTGATGCTGATCGGTGTAGCACTTACAGAGACAGCAGGTATTTTCGCGCTGATCATCGCAATTATGCTGTTATTTGCAAATCCACTTATTTAGCACCCGGAAGTTATCGCTCACGTATGACTTAAGAAAGGAGGATGAAGTATGGAGCTTCATACAGGACTTATAGAGCTGAATTTGACGTCTCTTATGATCCTCATCAATATTTTCATCTTATATATCATACTTAAAAAATACTTCTGGGAAAAGATCAAGGCATTCATGGATGATAGATCCAATGCTATCAAAGACGCGATTGATGGAGCGGAAGCCATGAACAAGCGTGCAGACGCCAAGATGGCCAACTACAGCAAGCGCATCGCCAACATCGAAGAAGAAGGCAGAGCCATTATCAAAGACGCTCGTCAGCAGGCTGACGCACAGGCGCAGCAGATCATCGCGGAAGCGAGACAGCAGGCTGCCGATATCATCGCCAAGGCGGAGCACACCATCGAGCTTGAGCATGCAAAGGCCATGGACGACATGCGCCAGGAAATTGCCAATATCAGTCTTATGGTAGCTGAGCAGATTGTAGAAAAAGAAGTTGATAAGACAGGGCAGGAAGCTATAGTCGACGAAATAATCAATAACGCGAGGAGTACGCAATGGCAGAATTAGCAGTAGATCTCACCTACGGCACTGCGCTCATGGAAGCGGCTCAGGACGTGGGGAAACAGCAGGAAATACTGGAAGAAGGTCAGCAGATCGTTGAGATTCTTCAGAATGAGCCTGACCTGAAAGCGTTCATCGACTATCCGGCCATATCTGCCGACGAGAAGAAAAAGGCGCTCCAGGAAATATTCGAAGGAAGAATATGCCAGGAGCTGATGAACTTTCTTTTCGTGCTGATAGATAAGAGAAGAGCAGGACGATTCGAACGTATCATTAGAGTGTACAGAGACCTGCTGGAAAAAGAAGAGGGAGTATCCTACGGCGTAGTATATTCCGTAGAAAAACTGAGCGAGGACAGAATCGCTCAACTCGAAGAGCAGACCTCGAGGCTGCTCAAGCTTAACGTGAAACTCGAGAACGAAATAGATCCCAAGCTGATCGCCGGCGTGAAGATCATGGTAGAGGGCAAGCTTATCGATGCCTCATACCGTAAGAAATTCGAGGAAATGGCGAGCCAGTTGAAAATATCCTAGGGAGGAAAAGAAATGAATTTGAGACCAGAAGAAATCAGTTCGGTCATAAAGGAACAAATCAAGAACTACAAAGGTAAGCTTGACGTTTCTGATTTTGGTACAGTCATTCAGGTAGGTGACGGTATTGCGAGAGTATACGGTCTTGAACAGTGCATGGCCGGTGAGCTTTTGCGGTTCGGCGAAGACACCTACGGAATGGCGCAGAACCTTGAGGAAGACAACGTAGGTGCTGTAATCCTGGGCTCTGACAGAGAGATCAAGGAGGGCGACATCGTCAAGCCGACAGGCGCCGTTGTAGAGGTACCGGTAGGCGACGAACTGATAGGAAGAGTAGTAAATGCTCTCGGACAGCCGCTCGACGGAAAGGGACCGATCCACACGACGGAGAGAAGACCTATCGAGAGCCCAGCGCCAGGCGTACTGCAGAGAAGATCAGTACACGAGCCTTTGCAGACGGGTAACAAGGCAATCGACTCCATGATCCCTATCGGCAGAGGACAGAGAGAGCTTATCATAGGCGACAGACAGACAGGTAAGACAGCGATCGCCATCGACACGATCCTGAACCAGAAGGGCGGAGATGTCATCTGCATTTATGTAGCGATCGGTCAGAAGGCATCGACCGTTGCGCAGCTGACGCAGACCCTCGAGGACAAGGGCGCGATGGACTACACCATCATCGTCAGTGCGACGGCATCCGACGCTGCGCCGCTGCAGTACATCGCTCCGTACGCGGGTTGCGCGATGGGTGAATACTACAGAGACAAGGGCGGCCACGTACTGGTTATCTACGATGACCTTTCGAAGCACGCTGTCGCATACAGAGCAATGTCACTGCTGCTGAGGAGACCGCCTGGACGTGAAGCATATCCCGGCGACGTATTCTATCTGCACTCCAGACTTCTGGAGAGAGCTGCGAAGCTCAGCGACGCAGAGGGCGGCGGTTCACTGACAGCCCTGCCGATCATTGAGACCCAGGCAGGCGACGTATCAGCGTACATTCCGACAAACGTAATTTCCATTACCGATGGTCAGATTTACCTTGAGACAGAGCTCTTCTTCTCAGGACAAAGACCTGCCGTTAACGCAGGTATCTCCGTATCCCGAGTAGGAGGTAACGCGCAGATCAAGGCTATGAAACAGGTAGCGAGCAAGATCAAGCTCGAGCTGGCGCAGTACAGAGAGCTGGCAAGCTTCTCCCAGTTCGGTTCTGATATCGATGCCGAAACAAAGGCAAGACTCGAACACGGACAGATCCTCATGGAGGTCCTGAAGCAGCCGCAGTACCAGCCGCTTCCTGTTGAACAGCAGGTAATGATTATATATGCTGCCATCAACAACCACCTCGCCAAAGTCGGCGTTGAACACGTCAAAGACTTTGAGAAGGAATTCCTGGAATACATGACAAGCATGTATCATGAGGTCGGAGAGAGCATCAAGAAAGAGAACAAACTGACTGAGGAAAACGAAGCCGTGCTGAAAGAAGCAATCGATAAGTTCGTTGATAGATACCTCAAGAAGATCGGCGCACAGACAATTCAGCCGGACGAAGCGGTTGAGGAAGAAGCCGAAGCAGAGAAATAACCGACCAAGGAATCAATAAAACAGAAAAGGAGGTGTGAGAATGGCAACAGAATCCATACAGGACATAAAGCGAAGAATCAAGTCGGTAGCTAGTACTGAAAGGATAACGAATTCGATGAAGCTTGTCTCAGCCGGCAAGCTGAGAAAAGCCAAAGCCATATTCGAAAAAACAAACGAGAACTCACACTACATTACAAATACGATAGGAGAGCTGTTCAACTCGAGCAGTGAAGTTCCACCGGATTATCTGGAAGGATCGAGAGAGATCAAGACGACGGCGTATATCGTTGTGACGAGTGCCAGAGGACTTTGCGGAGGATTCAATACCAACATCATCAGAGAGGCCCAGCGTGAGATCGATAAGGACTGGGAACCGCCTGTGATCATTGCCATTGGAAGCAAGGGCAAGGAATACTTCGAAAAGCGCGGCTACAACGTTCACAGCTCGTACCTGGCGCCGCCTGAAAACATCTCGTTCCTGGAGGCAAAGGAACTGGTCAAGCCGATTCTGGAGATGTATGACAGGAAGGAGATCGACGAGGTCATCCTGATCTACACATCCTTCATCAGCACGATGGAGCAGGAGGTCAAGAACGAGACGCTTTTGCCGTTCAAGATCGAGAACGATCCGGACTTGATAACGGATACGAAGTTCATAGAATACGAGCCTTCGGTAGAGGCGGTATTCAACTATCTTATCCCGAAATATGTAGAAATGAAGATATACTCGGCGGTAGTAGAATCAGCGACGTGCGAGCATGCGGCGAGAAGAATGGCCATGGAAAACGCCACGGACAATGCACGCGAGATGCTCGACACGTTGAACCTGAACTACAACAGAGCTAGACAGTCCGCTATTACAGACGAAATCATCGAAATCGTTGCCGGATCAGAGGCACAACACTAGGGAGGCGAAAATGAACAAGGGAAGAATACACCAAGTTATAGGGCCTGTAATCGACATTAAGTTCAAAGAAGACGAAATGCCTGAACTGCTGAACGCAGTTGAAATAGAATTCGAAGGCAGAAAGATCGTAACAGAAGTTGCCCAGCATATGGGCGACGACATCGCAAGATGCGTTGCGCTTTCATCCACAGACGGACTGCGCAGAGGCATGGAAGCGACCGACACCGGCGCACCGATCACCATCTCCGTAGGTAAGGAAGTTCTGGGAAGAATGTTCAACGTACTGGGAGAGCCAATCGATGACAAACCGGCAATCGTTACCGAGATGAGATCGCCGATACACAGGAACGCACCTGTATTCGAAGAACAGGATACATCAACACAGATCTTCGAAACAGGCATCAAGGTCATCGACCTGATCGCACCATACACCAGAGGCGGTAAGGTTGGTCTGTTCGGAGGCGCCGGCGTAGGAAAGACGGTACTCATTCAGGAGCTGATCAGTAACATCGCGAGAGAGCACGGCGGTATTTCCGTATTTGCCGGCGTAGGCGAGAGAACAAGAGAAGGAAATGACCTGTACTACGAAATGATCGAGTCAGGCGTAATCGAAAAGACAGCCATGGTATTCGGTCAGATGAACGAACCGCCTGGAGCAAGAATGAGAGTAGGTCTTACCGGACTTACAATGGCGGAGTACTTTAGAGACGAAGAGAAACAGGACGTACTTCTGTTTATCGACAACATATTCAGATTTACACAGGCAGGTTCCGAAGTATCAGCGTTGCTCGGACGTGTACCTTCGGCAGTAGGTTACCAGCCGACACTGGCAACAGAAATGGGCGCGCTGCAGGAAAGAATCACATCCACGAAGAAGGGTTCCATCACATCTGTACAGGCGGTATATGTACCTGCCGACGACTTGACTGACCCTGCTCCGGCGACAACATTCGCCCACCTGGACGCGACGACGGTACTGTCAAGAGCCATCACCGAGCTCGGTATCTATCCGGCAGTAGACCCTCTGGAATCCACTTCCAGAATCATGGATCCGCTGATCCTCGGAGAAGAGCACTACAATACTGCAAGAGGAGTACAGGAAGTACTGCAGAGATATAAGGAACTGCAGGACATCATCGCGATCCTCGGTATGGACGAACTCGGCGACGATGACAAGATGATCGTAAACAGAGCCAGAAAGATCCAGAGATTCCTGTCACAGCCGTTCAGCGTAGCGGAGCAGTTCACAGGAATGGAAGGAAAGTACCTGCCGCTCAAGGAGACGGTAAGAGGCTTCAAGGAGATTCTGGACGGCAAGCACGATGCGATTCCGGAGCACATGTTCCTCTTCGCAGGCGGCATAGACGAAGTAGTTGAAAAGTACGAGGCCAGCAAGGCTGAAGCCAGCATCGCTGTAAGCAAGGGTGCTGACCAGGAGGCGGGTGCTGAAGATGGCGAATAGTTTCAGATTAGAAGTAATGACCCCATCAAAACGCTTTTATCGCGGCGATGTGGAACTCGTGATCGTAACGACTGTTGACGGTGACGAGGGCTTTATGGCGGGACACGTCTGGGCCTGTAAGCTCCTTGAGGTCGGAGAACTCTGGATCAAGGAGAAGGATGCAGGTAAGGACGAGTGGCGTGTCGCTGCTGTGGCCGGCGGATTCATCGATGTTAAGGACAGCGTCGTAATCTACACAGATGCAGTCGAATGGTCCGAAGACATCGATATGGAACGTGTTCTCAGCGAGAAAGCAAAGGCTGAGGACTGGATCGCTGCCCACGCAGAAGCGGATGAGGATTCCGCCGAGATGAAGAACGCCAAGCTGATTCTCGCAAAGGCCGAAACCAGGTCAAACGTAGCAGACGGCGGTCACAGACACTAGGACCGGCGGAGCTACAAACCAACGACAACGGGGCTGCCGCGCAGATGCGCAGCAGCCTTTTCTATGCAATGGTGGTTAGCGGTGGCTAACTTCTCTATTGACTAAGTTTACTAATATGGTACAATATGCCTGGGAGGAAGAAAAATGAACAAAAGATATGACATCAAAGGCATGGGCTGCGCCGCCTGTTCGGCAAGGATCGAGAAGTGTGTCGGAGCCATGGAAGGTGTTCGCAAGGTCGAAGTAAACCTTCTTGCCAACAACATGGTCGTAAACTTTGACGAAAGCCTTTGCACGAGTCAGGACATCATGGACACTATCAGTGATGCAGGCTACGAAGCGTTCGAAGAGGCTGAAGAAGACGTACACCGGAGAGACCCCAGCGAAATAACAAAGGAACACGCGGGGGAAATGAAGAGAAGATTCATCGTTTCCCTTATTTTTGCCGTGCCGCTTTTTGTTATCTCGATGGGGTCATTTATTGATAAACCGGCGATCTACATCGTGCAGGCGCTGCTGGTAGCGCCGATCATCGCAATCAACTACAAATACTTCACGGTTGGATTCTCGCTGCTCGCGAAGAGAAGTCCAAACATGGACTCTCTCATAGCGGTAGGCGCAGCGGCGGCCGTGATGATCACATATTTTGAATCAGCGGGAATGATTCTCACCCTGGTGACTTTGGGCAAGTTCCTGGAAGCAAGAGCCAAAGGCAAGACGGGAGAGGCCATCGAAAAGCTCATCGCCATGGCGCCGGATACGGCAATGGTCAGACGGGATGGTGCGGTGGTTGAAGTCCCGATTGAGGAGATTCGCGCAGGGGATACGGTTATCGTCAAACCTGGCGAAAGCATTCCGGCAGACGGTATCATCACCAGCGGGCAGACGGCGGTGGACGAAAGCGCACTGACTGGAGAGAGCATCCCTGTCGACAAGGGCGTTGGGGATGCAGTCAGCTCCGCGACAGTGAATATGTCGGGGCTGATCGAACTCGAAGTTTCCAGAGCGGGAAGCGACACGACGTTGTCTCAGATCATCAAGCTAGTCGATGAAGCGGGATCCTCGAAGGCTCCGATCGCCAGAACGGCAGATAAGGTGGCAGGCATTTTCGTGCCGGTCGTCATGGGCATCGCGCTGCTGGCCTTTATCATCTGGGTCATCGCAGGCGGAGACGTGCTGCGCGCGGCAACGGTCGGCATTTCGGTACTGGTCATTTCGTGTCCATGTGCGCTCGGTCTTGCAACGCCGGTCGCCATTATGGTCGGCACGGGCAAAGGCGCCGAGAACGGTATCCTGATCAAGTCAGCCGAAGCCCTGGAGCAGGCACACAAGATCGATACGGTCGTCCTTGACAAGACGGGAACCATAACTGTCGGCAAACCTGAGGTGACCGACATCATAGCCCTTGAGGAAGGGTTCGATATTTTCCTCGCTGCGGGCATTGAGAAATACTCGACACATCCTCTCGCAAAAGCCATCGTGGCAGCAGCTTTGGAGAAACCGGGAGAGATTCCGGAGCCTGACAGCTTCGAGGAGATACCGGGCCGCGGCGTCTGCGCAGTCATTGACGGCAAGACATATATCGCAGGCAACGAGGCGTACATGGAAGCAAAGGGCATCGAGCCTGATTTCGATGAGGGGCACGAACTGTCCGCCCGCGGAAAGACAGTCGTGTACTTTGCAGAGCTTGACACCGATGATCTGTATCCGGGTGAGGGCAAAGTTGCAGGCGTCATCGCACTCAGAGACGGCCCGAAACCGACAAGTCTGAAGGCAGTAACCTTGCTTGAGAACATGGGGATCGACGTCATCATGCTCACGGGCGACAACTATGGAACATCCGAGGCCATAAAGAAAGAAGTGGGGATCGACCGTGTCATTGCACAGGTTCTCCCGCAGGATAAGGATAAGGTCATTGAGAACATACAGGACGGCGGACAGAAGATCGTCGCCATGGTCGGCGACGGAATCAACGACGCGCCTGCCATCATCCGATCGGACGTAGGCGTTGCCATTGGATCCGGAACCGATATTGCACTGGACTCTGCCGACATCGTACTCGTCCGCGACGATTTGACCGATGTAGCCAGAATGATCCGTCTCAGCAGGAAGGTCATTACGAATATCAAGCAAAATCTTTTCTGGGCATTTTTCTATAACGCACTGGGCATTCCGATCGCAGCGGGCGTTCTGTATCCGCTTACCGGGTGGCTGCTGAATCCGATGATCGGGGCGGCCTGTATGTGCCTGAGCTCGGTCTGTGTGGTGTCAAATGCGCTTCGATTGAGGAAACTGAAGCTGTATCAGAATTAAGAACACATTTCATAAGTGAAACAAAAACAGCGGGATAATCTTGCAAAAGAAAGGCAATTCCGCTGTTTTTTACTTTTTGGATAAATTTTTTTGAAAAAAGTTCGCAAGATAAACCATTGAAATAAGTGATTATACAGCACATTAGTCATTTGCATTATTACTTTAATGGACTATAATATAGATGTTGGCATAAGAATTGAATGTCTTATGTAGATAGAAGTTATACCGATACCGTCACTTGGGACGGTAACAAAAGTAACCAAACAAGGGAGGTCATAAAATGACTGAAAGAAACATGGCGAAAGCTTTAGAAGAAGCTAAGAGAGTCGTTGGCCTGATCGAAGCTGAATCACTGACTGAAGATCAGAAAGAAGCGATTATGAAAGAATCCATCGCTAACTTCAATGAGAACGTTAACCCTGGATGGCTTGAGTACAGAAAGTCCGTATCAACTGATGCTGCATTCATCGAATGGGAAGACGAAGGCGATGTATTTAGAGATCTGCACGGAACAGAGTTTATCGACTGCCTCGGCGGATTTGGTATCTTTGCTTGCGGCCACGGCAATCCTGAGATCAAGAAGACTGTAATGGCTCAGTTAGACAGATATTCACTCCATTCACAGGAACTGGTAGACCCACTCAGAGGATATCTGGCTCACCTGCTGGGACTCATTACTCCTGGCGATCTGCAGTACTGCTTCTTCACTAACGGCGGTGCCGAAGCTGTAGAAATGGCTCTGAAGCTGGCTAGACTGGCAACAGGCGGAAGATGGTACATCTCAACAGTTGGCGCATTCCACGGCAAGTCCATGGGTGCTATCTCAATGGGCGGCAAGGGCGCTTACAGAGAAGACTACATTCCAATGGTACAGCAGGTACAGCACGTTAAGTTTGGTGATGCAGACGCTGCAAGAGTTGCAATCGAAAACCTCGAAGCGGTTGGCGAAAAGGTTGCAGGCGTGATCGTAGAACCTATCCAGGGCGAAGCTGGTGTAATGATTCCACCTGATGGATACCTCAAGGCTCTGAGAGAGATCTGCGACGAACACGGCGTAGCACTGATCTTCGACGAAATCCAGGTAGGTCTTGGACGTACTGGTACAATGTGGAGATGCGACCACGAAGGAGTTTGCCCTGATATCATGACTTATGGTAAGGCTTCATCCGGTGGTCTGGTTCCTATCACTGGTATCATTGCTAGACCTTGGACTTATGAGAAGTCAGGTGTTGGCACCGGCTGTGAAGGTAAGATGTTCGAAAATCCATGGATTCTCGGATCACCTACTTTCGGTGGTAACCCACTCGCTTGCGCAGCATTCATTTCAACTATCAGATACATGCTCGAAAACGATCTGCCGGCTCTGTCCGCAGCAAAGGGCAAGAAGTATCTGGAAGGACTGCAGAAGCTGCACGAAAAGTATCCTACAGTTCTTACTACTTCAAGAGGCGCTGGTATGCTGATCTGCATGGAATTCCCTACAGACGAAATCGGCCACGAAGTTACAAAGGCACTGTTTGCTAGAAACGTAATGACTGCAGGTACTCTGGTTAACGCTCAGACAGTAAGAATCGAACCACCTCTCGTACAGGCTGACGAGACTATCGATAAGGTTCTGGTTGCACTGGACGAAGCGCTTGCAGAAGTCAAAGAGGCTTACAAACTGTAAAGAAATACAGAATCGGTGTAAATTCATCAAATATCGGGAAGACCCCACTTCGGTGGGGTTTTTCCTTTTGTGAAAACCCGGCGAAGGGGACAACAAAAAACCGCCGCGCTATACGCGGCGGTTTCATACTAATTCTTTGCTGGTCTATTTCTTCCAGTGATCCATGAAGTAAGTAAAGGTGGATCTGTACAGACCTCTTTCGAAGAGGTTGTCGCTGTCCTCACTGATGTCCTCATAATCCTTTTGCAGAATGATGCCAACATAGTTCTTCATAAGTCCGTAGTAGATCTGTACCGATCGCTTCTCGTCAACGCCCGGCCATGCATTGCAGCTGACAGTTATACGGCGGTTCGTTGAATCGACGACAGTACCTTCGATCTCAGCATATCCCGGGTCGTCCGGATAGATGACCATGTGTCCCGGACCTCCCGTGATCGTTCCCTCAACGCCTTTGACGAGGGGCGGGTCTACGAGGAAGTCGTATCTGTCGGCGCAGATGTCGAGAATCACAGCGTCCTCAGGAAGCATACCGACCTGTTCATTGGTCATGACATACTGGGTCTCGTCTCTTCTCTGTGTCGCATCGACGACCAGCTGACAGTCTTTCAAAAGCTCGTTGAAAAGCTCAGGATGTCCTGTGATGGTTCGCGTGCAGATGATCGGCAGAATACCGTATGCATTCTGTCCCAGGAATTCTCTGTCACTGAGAATCTCAAGAGATCTGATGCAATTCTGGCCAACGCCGCCGACACCCATGACGATTGCTTTGATTGGACCGCGCTCTTCGGAGTAAAAGTCAGGATAGACGTCTTTCAAAGTCTCGACGGCTTCCTGACATGCATTGAATGCGGTGCCAAAAAAGTCGGCGAAGATTCTTCTTCCTTCATCGTCAACGATGTGGTCCATTGCGAAAGTCTTCAGGCCTTTGCGCGCGATGACCTCACGCACCTTAGGACGGGTCGCGTAGTGAAGCATGGTGAAGTAAACGGATCCGTCTTTGAGCATCTCCAGGTCTTCCGGCTCCGGATTCTTGAGAATCATGGTAATGTCCTTGCCGAAAGATTCCTCTCTTGAAACGAAGTGAACTTTATCTGAAGCTTTCAGGTAATCATCGGCCGTGTATCCCAGTCTTTCGCCGTATCCTTCTTCCAGATAGAACTCGACATCATCGTATCGGTCCATGAAGGCAAAAAGCTCAGGAATGAAATCTCTGCTGTCACCTGAAAAATTTCTAATCATAGGGAAACCAACGGTTTTAGTCATATTCAGCCTCCTATCAGAATAATATATTAAATAACGAAACCATTCTACCACAAATCAACAATGAATAACAAAAATATGATATATTAAATGGGCGAAAGAAATTACGATGAAAGAACGAAACTATTTATTTGACAACTACAAGGCGCTGTTGATCTTCTGCGTTGTGTTCGCCCACTTCCTGAGGATCGGAGGACATTTCGGAGTAGGATCCCCTTCCAAGGTGATTTATATCATCTGTTTTTCGTTTATGATGGAAGGGTTCTTTTTCATATCCGGATACTTCTCTAAAAATGTGGATAAGTGCCGCACCAAAGCTGTAGAAACACTGCTGCTGCCTTACGTCGTTTTCATGATCCTTTCTTTTGGAGCGCGGTATATCATCTTTGGGACCGCCCATCTCCATATGATTAGACCGACCCATGCCATGTGGTTTCTTCTGGTCATGTTTTACTATAGATTCGGCATCAAAACCCTGTCAAAGATACCATTTATACTGCCGCTCTCCGCGGTGTTGTTTTTGACTGCAGGCGCCATTCCTTTCTTTGGGCCGGTTCTGGCGGCACAGCGTGCATGCTCGTTTTTGGTATTTTTCATGTTGGGCTATTGCTGCAAATGGGAACACATTGAAAAAGTGAGGAAGATTCCGCATTGGATCATGATTCTTCCGATGGCTGTGCTGGTCGGAATATCCATTTGGCTCTCGTGGACAGAGCGATTCAGTGTGGGGCTTTTGCTCTTTAAGAACTGCAACAATGCATTGCACATCAGCTTTGTGGAAGGTATCGCAGCACGCGTTCTCGTAGGATTTGCCGCACTGATCTGGCTGGCAATCTGGTTCAACCTGCTTCCGGATAAGAAACTTCCGGCGAAAGGAGGACTCATATCCCAGATCGGCCAGAATACTATGACCGTTTTCCTGATGCACGTGTTCGTCAGACAGATTTTGAAATGGGCAAGCAGACAGGACTTCGCACTGCTGGCTCCGGGTGGATTCATCTACGTTGGCGTAATGCTCATTATTGCCCTTGCGTGCGTGTACCTTTTTTCGCGACCGATCGTTGCAAAGGCTTACGATAAGTCGATGCACTTCTTATACAAACCTTTTGGAAAGGCATATGAATTTATGGTAAAATAGTGCCATGAGTTACAGAGTAAAATTGAACGTCTTCGAGGGACCTTTTGACCTTCTGGTGTACCTGATTGAGCATGCCAGAATGAGCATTTACGACATTCAGATCTCGGAGATCACAACGCAATATATCAACTACGTCAAGGAGATGGAAGAAGCCGATATCGTCCTGTCTTCGGAGTTTATGGTGCTCGCTGCGGAGCTTTTGGAAATCAAGTCCAAGATGCTGCTGCCGAGGAGCGTCATGGATGAAGCGGGCGATGAGGTATACGAGGATCCGAGGACGGAGCTCGTCCAAAAGCTCAAAGAGTACAAGCAGTTCAAGGCGATCTCGGCCATGCTGGAGGAGCGCAGGGAGGAAGCGCTCAAAGCCCTCGAAAAGCCGCAGGAGGATCTGGCGGAATATACAGGCGAGCCGGACATCTATCTGAGTCTGGACATCGAGCAGTTCAAGAACGCATTCGAACTGTTTATCCAGCGCAAGAAGAGGCTGGAAGAACTGCGTGAGCACCACCTGCGAACAGAGAAGCAGCGCATCACCACTGAACTGAGAATGATAGGAATCAGGGACTATTTCAAGAAGGAAGGCTTGCGCGAGACGGACTTCAGGAAGCTCGTGCCGAATCAGGGCGACAAGTACGACATTTCCGTTACCTTCGCATCGGTGCTGGAGATGATGAAAGCACGTACACTGGATGCGGAGCAAAAGAAGATCTTTGGCGACATCAAAGTGAAAGCGACAGACAGACTGTTTGAAGATAAAATTGAATTGAAGGAGAACTAATGGCAAGCAATAAGACGATGAAATCGGCAATCGAATCCATGATGTTCGTATGGGGCGAGCCCCTGAGCGTCAAGGATGTGGCCGATATATTCAATACAGATAAAAAAGAAGTATATGACTGCTTCAAGGAACTCCAGACCGAGTACGAGCAGGAAGGCAGAGGCATCGTGATCAGAGAGGTCAACAAGTGCTTCCAGTTCGTCACACGAAAAGAGAACCTGGACTACATCGAAAGACTTTGTACGCCGGTAAGAAAAAAGAGGCTGTCCCAGTCAGCGCTGGAGACACTGGCAATCGTAGCTTACAGGCAGCCGGTCACCAAAGGCGAGATCGAAAGCATCCGAGGAATCCGATGCGACAGAGTCATGGAAGGTCTCATAAAAAAGGGACTGGTCGCGGAAGTCGGAAGAGCTGATACGGTCGGAAGACCGATCCTCTACGGCACGACAGATGAGTTTTTGAAGCAGTTCGGTTTCGAAACACTCAAAGATCTGCCGGAGATCGAAGACATCGAAGGCGCTTTGGCTGAAGAGGAGGATGAAGCCATTGCAACAATCGACGGAGTGCTCGGACAGCTTTCGCTGGACGACATGAAGGAATAGAAAGGAGACGCAATAATGAATGCAAAAATCACAGAATCGATCATTTACATAGGTGCCAATGATCATGATATCGACTTGTTCGAGGGTCAGTATATCGTACCGAACGGCATGGCGTACAACTCATACGCTGTCATCGGCGACAAGATTGCCATCATGGACACGATCGATAAGAGAAAGACCGATGAATGGCTCCAGAACATCGAGGCAGCGATCAAGTGTGACGCTCCGGATTATCTGGTAGTACAGCACATGGAACCTGACCACTCAGCATCCATTCAGGCATTTGTTGAGAAGTTCCCGCAGGCTACGGTTGTAGGAAATAAGAAGACATTTAAGATGATCGGCCAGTTCTTCCCTGAACTGGAGTTAAAGAATACGCTGGAAGTTGAGAACGGAGACGTCCTCGATCTGGGCGGACATCAGCTGAACTTCGTGTTCGCGCCGATGGTTCACTGGCCTGAGGTTATGATGACATACGATCCTGCCGATAAGGTTTTGTTCTCTGCAGATGGATTCGGTAAGTTCGGCGCTCTCGACGTAGAGGAAGACTGGGCATGCGAAGCCAGAAGATACTACTTCGGTATCGTCGGCAAGTACGGCCCGCAGGTACAGGCGGTCCTGAAGAAGGCGGCGGCTCTCGAGATCGAAAAGATCTGTCCGCTCCACGGACCGGTTCTCACGGAAGACCTGGGATACTACATCGGCCTGTACGACACATGGTCCAGCTACCTGGCTGAGACGGACGGCATCTTTATCGCCTACACTTCCGTATACGGCCACACTAAGGAAGCCGCTGAGATGCTGCAGTCAGAATTGCTGGCAAGAGGTGTTCCTGTTGTTGAGATCACTGATCTGGCGAGAGACGACTGGGCAGAAGCTGTTGAGGATGCATTCAGATACGATAAACTGGTCCTGGCGACCACCACATACAATTCAGAAATCTTCCCGTTCATGAGACAGTTCATCGACCATCTGGTAGAGAGAAACTTCCAGAAGAAGACGGTCGCACTCATCGAGAACGGATCCTGGGCGCCGACGGCTGCCAGAGTTATGAAAGGCATGCTGGAGAAGTGCAAGGACATCACCTTCGCGAAGAACACGGTTTCGATCCTTTCCGCTTTGAACGCTGAGAACATCGAGCAGATCAACGCGCTGGCAGACGAGCTGGCCGCGGATTACATCAAGCCTGAGTTCGAAGAAGAAGAAAAGAAGATCGATCCAAGCGCACTCTTCAAGATCGGTTACGGTCTCTATGTCATCACAAGTAACGACGGCAAGAGAGACAACGGTATGATCGGCAACACCGTTGCACAGGTCAGCAACGATCCGAGCAGACTCATCGTCGGCGTCAACAAGGCGAACTACTCATGCGACACCATCGCGAAGACCGGTGTGCTCAACGTTTGCACGCTGAATGAGCAGGCGCCGTTCCAGATCTTCCAGCAATTTGGATTCCAGTCCGGACGCGATGTGAACAAGTTCGCTGACTTCGAACACTTCGACAGATCCGGCAACGGACTGCCATACTTGAACAAGTACGCTAACGGCTACATGTCACTGAAGGTATTCGATACCGTTGACACAGGAAGCCACCTGATGTTCTTCTGCGACATCACGGAGAGCGCAGTGCTCAACGCCGTTGACACAATGACTTACACCTTCTATCAGAAGAACGTTAAGCCTCGTCCGCAGGAAGAGGTCAAAGGCTGGGTATGCGATGTGTGCGGATATGTATACGAAGGCGAAGACCTTCCGGAAGACTTCATTTGTCCGCTCTGCAAGCACGGCGCAAGCGACTTCACGAAGATGGGCTAAACCGGAACATCCGGCAGCATGATATGAAAAGACGAAACCGGCTTCTTCGGAAGCCGGTTTTTGTTGTGCGTTTGGCCGGCATTTTGTTTTATGAAATTAAAGCGTTAAAGGTTGACATTGTTTTGGAGCGTAATATAATTTAATTAACGTAATGATTTCAAATTATTCTCACTATTTACAGAAAGGAGTGGAAAATGTCACTGAAAGAGCAAAATGAAATAATTGCTAATGAGATTGCGACATTTAACGCCAGAAAATCCCTGCTGGCGGCAGCAATCATTATCATAGCAACATTCATTCTTAAATTCTTCCTGCCTGACGATCCCGCTCAATTTGGAGTGCTGTGTACCATCCCTGCGCTTCTGATGATCCTGTACATCTTTATTACGAAGAGAATCATCGAAGCCCTTACGATTGGTGCGGTAGTAGGATTCATCATGGTAGGAGAAAGCGGTTCGAACACACTGCAGGCGTTCAGTGATTCGCTGCTCGCGACGATGATGTCAGAGGACATCGCATGGCTGATCATAGTATGCGGACTCATGGGCGGCATCATCTCCCTGATCGAACGCTCAGGCGGCGCCTATGCTTTTGGACAGTGGGCTTCGAAACGTGCGAAGACCGAGAAGACAGCTCTGATCTGGACATGGATACTGGGCTGTATCATCTTTATCGATGACTACCTCAATTCCATGACAGTCGGGTCCTGTATGGCTCCGCTGACAGACAAGCACAAAACGCCGAGAGAAATGCTGGCATATGTTTGTGACTCGACGGCAGCGCCTTTGTGCGTACTGATTCCAATCACGACATGGTCGGTATTCTGCGGCAGAATACTGGTTAAGAACGGCTGGCAGGTAGGCGACGCCAGCGAAATCGAAATGTTCGTCAAGACGATACCGTTCAACTTCTATGCATGGATCGCGGCACTGATCGTTCCGCTCGTTGTAATAGGAGTGGTTCCAAAGATCTTCGGAATGAAAAAGGCATACCAGAGAGTTGCCGACGGCGGTCCGCTGGCACCGGAAGGATCCGAAAAGATCTCGATCCTGGCCAGTGATCACGGCGACGAGATGAACATTCCTGAGAAGCCTCATATGTTCAACTTCTTCATCCCGATCATCTGTCTCGTAGGATTTACGATCCTCTTTGATACGGATATGGAGATGGGCGTTCTCGCAACACTGGTCGTCATGTTCATCATGTACATGGCACAGAATATCATGTCGGCAGCCGAGTTCTGGGATATCATCATCAAGGGTATTCAGAACATGATCCTGCCGCTGATGCTCATGGTTATGGCCTTTGTATTCGCGGACATGAACGAACAGATCGGGTTCACCAAGTGGTGTATCGAATCAGCGACAACGGTCATGACTCCGGCAACGGCTCCGATGATTATCTTCCTGGTACTCGCTTGTACCGAGTTTATTACCGGTACCAACTGGGGCATGTACATCATCGCGCTGCCGATCATCATACCACTGGCAATGAACATCGGCGTAAGCATGCCGCTCGCAGTAGGAGCTTGTATCTCCGCCGGCGTATTCGGATCACACATCTGCTTCTACTCAGACGCAACCGTACTCACTTCGGCGGCTTGCGGATGCGACAACTTCAGACACGCATTCACTCAGATGCCTTACGGTATCATCGCAGCTGCCATTTCGTTCGTATTCTACGCAGTATTCGGATTCATAATGGCATAAGCGCAGAGCCTGCTCGCAGTTGCGGTCACGGACCTGCAATAGCGACAGCCAAATATCATAACAGCGAACAGCTGGACCCGTTGAGGTCCAGCTGTTTTATTTTGCGCACATTGCACAAAGGCCTGACGGGGTATACCGAATATCCCGCCAAACCTGGATTGGTGAGCTCCACTCGATTTTAACCAAAATGGTGAAATCCTTTGCCGTTTAGTTAACATATGCGTTGCAAACAGTTCATGACTTAACCAAAATCGTGTAATACTATGTCTTTTGGTTAAATTTGGTGGCGAGGGCGCCTGCCCTTTTAACCAAAACCATGCAATAATTTGTTTCTTGGTTAATGCATGTTAACCAAACTCACAAAGGCCATAGAAAAATGGTTAATCAGACAACGCCTCAAGGGACAAAAGTTAACCAAACCTATCCATTTTATCCCGATAATGGTTAACGAAGAAAACAAAATCTATGAAATAATAACCAACAGGTCAACTGATTACAAGGGTTGGGTTAAAGAGTGAGAAAACCTCGGCTGCATCCAGCAGTTTTAGGCTAGGCACCTCGACAAATCCCGGTTTGCAAAGCAACATGGTGCAAACAAAAGAACTTAAATAGAACAAAAAACTGCGATCAGTATGATCGCAGCATTTCGATTTCTCTCTTGTACCCCTCGAACTCGTTCGGCGTTTCGAGGATGCACGGCAGACCGGCCAGCTTCGGGTGATTGATGAAGCGGCCGATGGCATCCAGACCGATGGTGCCTTCACCGATGCAGGCGTGGCGGTCCTTATGGGAGCCAATTGGGTTTTTGCTGTCATTGATGTGCAGAGCCTTGAGCTTGTCGAGACCGACGATGCGGTCGAACTCGTCCAGCACCCTGTCGAGATCTCCAATGATATCGTACCCGGCGTCGTGCACATGGCAAGTGTCCATGCAAATGCCGATCTTGTCCTTCAGCTTGATGCCGTCGATGATCCGCGCAAGTTCCTCGAACCTGCCGCCGACTTCACTGCCTTTGCCCGACATGGTCTCGAGCAGGACGGTGGTGGTCTGCTCGGGCGTCATGATGTCGTTGAGCAGATCCGTAATCATCCGGATGCCGGCTTCAACTCCCTGACCCACGTGGCTGCCCGGGTGGAAGTTGTAGTAGTTGCCCGGCAGATACTCCATGCGCTGCAGGTCATCAGACATACACATATGGGCAAACTCCCGCACGTTGGCTTTATCGGAGCACGGGTTCAGCGTGTACGGCGCATGAGCGACGAGTGGCGCGAAAGGGGAGTCATTATCAAATATTAATGAAATTAAAGCCTTTGCATCATCGGGATCGATGTCTTTGGCTTTGCCGCCTCGCGGGTTGCGAGTAAAAAAGGCAAAGGTGTTTGCTCCCGCCAGGAGAGCCTCTTTGCCCATTGCTTCGAACCCATTTACAGATGATAAATGATAGCCGATATACAGCATTTTATTCGCCTCGTTCTTCGGCTAGAGCCTTGTTAATTGCTATGGTTAGCTGATCTGCGCAAGATGTCGACTTGAACCCGCAGGTGTTGCCGGCAAGCTTCTCAGTAATCTGGTCAACAGTCCATCCATCAACCAGCATTGCGATGGCCTTGAGGTTGCCGTTGCAGCCTCCGGTGAATTTAATATTGCGCACAACGTCTCCGTCCAGATCGAATTCCAGCTTGGTTGGACACACGTTTCTTGTCAAATATTCATGTTTCATTGCAAATCTCCTATGTTATAATTTTGATGACAGTATATCACACGTAATAAAGGAAGGGAATGAAGGCTAATGAAAAAACAGAAAAGCAAAATTCCAGTACTAGTCGTCATTGCCGCACTGGCAGTCCTCGGACTTGGTGCGGGAATTGTCGCGATGACCGGATGCGGCGGCGGTGGAACCGGAGAAGTAGCAGAACCGGAACCAATCGTCAATCCATTGACAGGAGCTGTATTAGAATCTGAAGAAGATCTTCCGATCAGACCGGTAGTCGTATCCATACCGAACGCACCGGATGGCGCTGTTCCGCAGTCAAACATTTCTTACGCGGACATTATCTATGAGTTCCCAGTTGAAGCGGAGCTGACAAGGCTTCAGGCAGTTTACTATACAGATTTTCCTGAAAAAGTCGGACCAATTAGAAGCGTTAGGTACTATTTCATCAATGTAGCGAGAGAATTCAAAGCTTGCCACGTTGGATACGGTTGGGGAAAGAAAGCCAAGTTCTACATGGAATGGTGCGGCATTCCGCACATCAACGGCATGCAGGATTCACAGTTGTTCTACCGTGTGGATGACAAGGCAGCACCGAACAACGCATATATAGACTGGTCCAGCATCCAGGAGAGAGCCGATAAAGAAGGCTGGTTCGATGAACGCGTCAATATCAAGCCGTATAAGTTCCGCGATGAAAAGTGGGCTGAAGAGGTAAAGGCTGCAAAGGCCGAAGCTGAGGCTTTGATCGAAGAAAAGGGCGACTCGACAGAACCTGAAGATGTTGAAGCGGTTGAAAAGGCAGAAGCAATTCTTGCAGAACCTGAGTACGCGAAATCAGTACACGTTTCATCCAGCGGATGTAACAGTGAATGCGTTTACAATCCGGAGACAGGTCTTTACGACAGGTACTGGTACGGCGATCCGTATGTAGACAAAGAAACGGGCGAGCAGCTGTCCTTCTCCAATGTCATCGTTCAGTATGTAAAGAGTGAAATCATGACAGACAAAGAGACAGGTGAGCTTGACCACAAGGGAAGACTCCAGATCGATATGGCACAGGGCGGAGACGCAATGCTCTTCACACAGGGCGAAGTCGTCAAGGGAACCTGGTCCAGAAAGGACATGGATCACAGGACGATCTTCAAGGATGAGAACGGAAATCAGTTCCGTCTGACCCCGGGCAAGACCTGGATCTACGTTGTTGACCAGAAGATGAACTGCGACTACACACCAGGCGAAGCTCCTGCAGCAGAGGATGAGTCTGAGTCAACCGATTCTGAATAGGGTCAGCAGATCAATAGAATAATGTAACAAAACAACCCCGCGCATTGCGCGGGGTTTTCTTTTCTCTAAACCGTGTGGATTATTAATTCACAATATCCTGCAGGACTTTATTTGCAACCGATCCTGCAGCATCGATGCCGTAGCCGCCTTCCTCGACGATCACGGCGAAGGCATATGGGTTATCAGGATCATCCAGGAACCCGACGAACCAAGAGTTCGGTGCCGACTGGCCCTCAACTTCGGCCGTACCGGTTTTGGCGCAAAGCGCCAGACCAGGGAATGCGCTGCTTCCGCCGTAGTGGTTCTCGACGTTATTCGCCATCATGGATTTGAGGGATGCGGCCGTAGCAGGGTCGATCATATCTTCCTTTTCCATGGCTGCCGTTTTCACTTCTTTGATTTTCTTGTCAACGATATTGGTTGGCTTGATGATCGTAGGCATGACTGCGGTACCATCGTTTGCGATGGCACCCATGTAGACCATCATGGAACACGGATTGACCATGTCGTGATACTGACCAATTCCGGTCCAGGCGAGGTTGACCCCGCTGTCAGGATAATCAAAGGAGCCGGCCTTGGTTTCGATGCCGTCGATATCCAGACTCTCGTCGAGCATGGTCTTCTTGACATATTTCTTGATCATGTTGCCGCCGAGCTGCTCCGCAACCTTGCCGAAGTAGCAGTTGCAGGAAACCTCGAGAGCCTTCTCCAGATCCACTTCTCCGTGGGCGTCCATATCCGTGACTTCATCGTTGTGGCCGTAGTCAACGGAACCGACGCAGTCCCAGGTGTAGGAATATGCGTTTTCCAGTGTCTCGATAGACGCCGCAGCCGTTAAGAGCTTGAAAGTCGATCCCGGAGCGTAAGTCGCCGACGTGAAGCGGTTGATATACGCGCCTTCAGGAACGCTGGATGGCGGGTCCGCAGGATCGAATGTTGGCGAGCTGACCATACAGACGATCTGGCCGGTCTTGTAATTGTAAACGCCGACAGCGCCCTTGCGTCCGTAAAGTGCCTGATAAGCGGTGGCGCATATGTTCGAATTCAGCGTGAGCGAAACGCTTTCGCCCTCATTGTTCAGCGTATAGATGCCGTTGATAAAGTCGTAGCCGATCATCCTGTCGAGGAATGTTCTGTTGGCTCCGGTGGAAATATTGTTATCTTTATCGCCCGTGATGTGCATCATGGCGCAGCGGATGTTGTAGTCATCATTGAACTGCATCCCGTCCGAGGTGTTCCGCATCAAAAGCTGCCCGTTGACATCAAAGAGCGCACCCTTCGCCAGGTCGCCGTCAGCGAACACGTCGCGGTTGCCTTCGTAGATCGCCCACTTGCCGCCGTCCTGCCAGTCTTCATATATGAAGTAGCAAAGGCCTCCAAGTAGAACAAGAGCCATGAGGAGGCACAATATTGCACGTTTTTCTATTTTCTTCATTTTGTGATCCTCCTGCTATTTCTTCCCGAAAATATCATCGAGCGTCAGCGGTTCTTCGTCCTTCGGCTTGCTTTCGGCAGCGCCGCGCTGGCGTTTTGGCCTCGGCTGATCTACCGGTCTTCCGGCTTCAAACTTGCTGAAGAAGTCATCATCAGATATGTCGGTATATTTCACGGCCTTTACATAAGGCTCCGGTTTCTGCGGTTTCGGTGCAGGTGCCGGTCTCTCGGTGCGCGGCGGAAGTTTCGTTTCCGTCTTCGGCGCAACAGCTGGTTTCTCCAGTTTCGGTGCCGGCTTCTCGGCACGCGGCTTCGGTTCGACCTTCGGCGCAGCCTTAGCCTTCGGTTCGACCTTCGGCGCGGTCTTAGGCTTCGGTTCGACCTTCGGCGCGGCCTTTGGCTTCGACTCGACCTTAGGCTTCGGTTCGACCTTCGGTGCAGCCTTAGCCTTCGGTTCTGCGGCCGGCTTCGCCTTCTTTGACTTTGGCACCAGCGTCGGCGACGACTGCGAGGCTCTCTTTTGCTTTGCCTTCGCAGCCGGCTGATAGATGGTGTCGCGTCTGCCGTCTCTTTCGACATGGACGTCGTCCTTGTATATCTCATTGCTGAGTTCTTCGAACATCTTGAAGTCGTCAGCGGCATCTACTTCTTCAAAGAGGTCTTCCGGATTGCGGGCATCCGCATCCATGTAGCTCTCGAAATCTTCATCGCGGAAATCGCTCTTTCTGTCCAGACGTATGGCGAAGCTTGCGTTCTGTCTCGTGTCCGCGGCTTTTACAAAGGCCAGAAGTCCCCAGCAGGTGAGCATGCTCGTTCCGCCCGAAGAAACGAACGGGAAGGTTACGCCTGTGAGCGGCAGCAGATCCACCGATCCGAAGACGTTGAGGATGACCTGGAATATGAATATGGATGTAGCCGCGCAGGCTGCGATGCAGTAGTAAGTTGACCTTCCGGCAATGATGGCCCTCTGTGCGAAGACGCCCATAGTGATGATACAGAGCACCGCTAGAACTGCGATGACCAGTCCCCATTCTTCTGCCAGAAGACCGAAGACCAGGTCGGTACTTGCCGCCGCGACATCGCTGAGGTTACCTTCGCCTGCGCCAAGACCAGGCAGCCCGCCGCTGGCGATGGAGGTCAAAGTCTGTACCTGTTGGAATCCGCCGCCCGTAGGATCATCCCAGACGTGACCCCAGGTCTCGAACCTGGATGCGACGTACGGTTTGAACCTGAGCACCATCATACCCATGAGACCTGCCGCGCCAAGAATGAGCGCCAGTTTGGTGAAGTCGCCGGAACGCAGGAAGGATATGATGAGGAAGGTAACGAAGAATATGATCGCCGTACCGAAGTCACCCATGAGGGCAAGGCAGCCGAGACAGAAAACACTGAAGCCCATGAAGACCATGAGGTTTCGTCTTTGCTGCAACTCATCCAGGGTAGCGGCGCCGATATATACGAATACGATTTTTACGAGCTCAGAAGGCTGGAATGACATGCCGCCGATCATGATCCAGTTCTGCGATCCGTTGACCACCGAACCGAAGATCAGATTTACAAGCAGCAGGAACACACTGATCCCAAGCAGGATCATAGTCAGTCTTCTGGACCTGTTCAGGTCTCTCAGGAACCAGCAGATGACGACGAACAAAACCACGCCAAGAAGCACAGCGAAGGACTGCTTGAAAACAGAACCCGGATACGCCGTGGCGGTTACCGCCAGACTCAGGGTCGACAGGAAGAAGGCCATGATCTCGATCTCGAAGCCTTTGCGCCTGAAGGCCCGCATGAGCAGCACATAACTCCACATGATGAGGCAGAGCAGCACGTAAGCGACGGTCAGCTGCGTTGGATAGTCGTCTCCCAGAGAGACGTGGAACTGCATAACGGTCAAAAGCTGGAAAATGGTGATCGCAAACAGAGAGAACCACGGTGAAGTCGTGGATGTTTTCTGTTTTCTGGCTTTGACATTTTCCATTCGCTCCTGAAGACTGAGCGGATAGAGCTCGAAGTCCGAGCCGCCGATGTTCAGGACATCGCCGCTCTTGAGAACGGTCGGCTCTGTAACGGGAACGCCGTTGATCTTAGAGCCGTTCTTAGAATTGAGGTCGTTGTAGACCCAGGTGCCGGTCGAGTCGCGCATGAGCGTGGCATGGCTCCTGGAAACGCTGCCCAGATTCAGCTTGATGTCGCATCCGCGAGCGCGTCCCACCAGGTTCTCCCAATGGGTCAGCGGCACGCTGGTGCCGTCAGGGCAACGCAAATATGCCCAGATCTCAGACGGGTTCCTCATTCGCAGAAGTCCCCAGATCTGGTGAAGAAGGATCAGTATGGCAAGCCCCATGAAGACCCAGCGTACGCCGGTCGTAAAATAGAGGTGCACATATTCCATTATCTGTTCGCTGTTCAAAGTCCCTAAATCCCCCTAAATATGCTGAAGTGCAATTGCCACGATAGGTATCGTGATAAGACTGAGTATCGTTGTCAGCATGACGCCTTTCGTTGCGAATTCGACGTCCGCCTTGTATTTCTCGCTCAGGATAACGCTCAGCATCGCGCAAGGCATAGCGGCCTCCATGACGATGACCGTGCCAAAGAGCGTGCCGCCGCCGATGATCAGCTTGACCAGAACGAGGGCGGCTGCCGGAGCGACCAAAAGCTTAAGCAGGCAAACCAGATATGACGGTTTGCTTTTGAACATGTCTTTGAAGTTGATTCTCGCCAGGTGGGAGCCGACGACCATCATGGCCAGCGGGCTCGTGGCGGAACCGACGGCATCCATCGGACCGGAGAGAATATCCGGAATCTTGATCCCTGCGATGAACAGGCAAAGCCCCAGCAGGGAACCAATGAAGCAAGGGTTGATAAGTCCCTTTATGGTCTCGCCGAATCCCATCTTCGTTTCTCCCTTGGCGGCCTGCCTGATTAGCGTTACGCCGATGGAGAACATGAGCACGTCAAAGGACGAATCGCATATCGCTCCGTAGAACACGGCTTCCTTGCCAAACAGACCGTTCAGTACCGGCAGACCCAGGAATCCCGTGTTGCCGAATACCATCATGAATGCCATGATTCCTGTCTGCGTCGGAGGCAGATGGATCACCGAGGTCAAAATCTTGGATATGATCATCGCGATGATAACGACGCCGATAAAGATGAGAACGACGTACTTGCAGTTGTTGAGAATCTCCCATGAGAATGACATCTGCATCGCCATGATGACAAGACAAGGATAGGTGACGTAAGTAATGATACTCGAGACACCTTCCGTGTGCGTTTTATTGATTAGATTCATCTTGGTCAGGATGTAGCCCGGCAGTATCATAATGAACACTTTCGCCAGCGCTACGATAACGTCGATTGACCCCATGCTTGTCATATTCTGCTATTCTCCAATCAAACAAAAATCCACTCTAATTATACAGTTTTTTGCGGCCAAAAACCACAATCTAAATATATTTATATACTAATGTAGATTAAAGTGATACATTAGTGGTATGAATAATGAATCCGAAAAGGAAAAACTCATATACATAGAAAATACGCACACGGATCCGCATTACAACCTGGCCTTTGAGGAGTATGTGTTCCAGAACCTGCCGGCGGTCGCCGGAGAGTCGGCGCCCGTGCTTTTGCTGTGGCAGAACGAGCCGTCGGTCATCGTGGGCAAGTATCAGAACACCATCGAAGAGATCAATTACGATTACATCGAGGCGCAGGGTGTCCACGTGGTGCGCAGGAACACGGGCGGCGGGGCGGTCTATCACGATCTTGGCAACCTGAACTACTCCTTCATCATCCCGGATGCGCAGACGAAGGTGGATTTCAAAACCTTCACGACGCCCATCGTCAAGGCGCTGAATTCCTATGGCATCCCGGCCGAGCAGACCGGCCGAAACGACCTGGTCGTCGGTGACAGGAAGTTCTCGGGCAACGCCCAGCAGTTTTCGAAGCACAGGCTTTTGCATCACGGGACGATCATGTTCGATGTGGATACGGAGGCAGTCGCAAAGGCTCTCCGGGTCAAACCGGGCAAATTCAAGTCAAAAGCGACGAAGTCGGTGAGAAGTCGCGTGACGAATCTGAAGCCGTACTTTGAGGGAGGGCAAAACCCTGACGATCCAGACGGCGTCAGCGCAGCAGCGGGGACTCTGCCGGGCGCAGCAGAAACTACGGCACCGGCGGACGCAGCCGGCCTCAAGGCTCTCTTGCTCGCCTGGTTCCGCAGGGAATACGACGTGATCGATATCGAACTCACAGAGGAGCAGCTTGCGGAAGTCACTGCGCTGAAGGAGAGCAAATACGACACGCACGAATGGAACCTCGGGCGCTCGCCGAAGGCGGATGTGGTGCGCGGAGACTTCTTCCGGTGCGGTCATGTGGAGTTCAACTTCACCATCGACCATCACAGGATCAGCAAGGCCGAGATCCGCGGAGACTTCTTCCCGGCGCGAGATATCGGGGAGTTTGAAGCGGCCTTTGAGGGGTGCGAGTACACAGCTGAAGCTCTGGCGGAAGTTCTGGCCAGGGCAGATCTGGAAGGATATCTTGGAGACGTTACCGCCGAGGAACTGCTTGCCGTGATCGTGTAAAGAAGCAAATTGTTCTTCTAAAACGATTGAGGCAAAAGTGCCGAGGTGTTAAACTTAAAACGGAGGATAAAGATATGTTGAAATTTGCATTTTTGATCAATGTTCCGGGAGAGACCCCGGGAACTTTTTCCGGCATTTATGAGAACAGCGAGAGCTTCAATCTCGTTGCCGGAACCGACAACATGGAAATGGCAAAAGAATTCGTAGCAAAACTGGTAGGTGAGGGCTACACGCTGCTCAACCTCTGCGGTGATTTCGATGACGAAGTCACTGGAACGATGCAGGAAGCGGCAGGTCCGGATGTGAAGATTCGCCACGCCGACTATTTTCCTGACCAGCTGGCTAAGGTCGAGGCGCTGCCGGAATTCTCAAAGTATGGCATCGTCATCGTCATGAGAGGCGTTGAGGAACCGAGCGAGGTCGAACTCAACAGCGAAGACTTCCATGCGAAAGCCATCTTCGTCAAGGATCAGGAGCAGGCAAACGCCGCAGCCAGGAAGCTGGCCGACGAAGGCGTTCACGACATCGAACTGTGCAGCTGGTTCACGGAAGAGAAGACACAGGAAGTCATCGACGCCATCGGCGGAGCAGTACCGGTAGGAAGCTGCGGACTGTAAGGATTGACATTAGAGGGAATGCAGAAAGATTTTTCAAAATCAAAACTTAAAATATTTCTCGGGTATTTCAGGCCGCATATCGGACTGTTCATTCTTGACCTGTCCTGCGCGCTGATCGCGTCGCTCATCGACATCGCCTTTCCGCTGGTGGCAAGGCATGCCATGTATAACATGCTCCCGAACCAGGCCTACGCCACGTTCTTTCATGTTATGGTCATCGTCGCGGTCGCTTTCGTGCTGCGCGCGTCCCTGAACTACATCATCACATACTGGGGGCACATGTTCGGCGTTCTCGTCGAAGCGGATCTGCGGGACGATCTCTTTACCCATATGCAAAAGCTGGACTTCGAGTTCTTTAACAAGAACCGCACCGGCCAGCTTTTGTCCAGGATCACGGGAGACCTTTTCGAGATCACGGAGATGTCCCACCACGGACCGGAGGATCTGTTCATCGCTGTCGTCACCATTGTCGGCGCCATCATCGTCATGTTCACCGTGCAGTGGAAACTGGCGCTTGTCATTCTGATCATCCTGCCAATCGCGATCATCATCGTCATGCTGAACAGGCGCAGGATGATCCGCACATCCAGAATGGTCAAGGAGCGTCTCGCCGAGATCAACGGCGAGGTGGAATCCGGAATCTCCGGCGTCAGGACGAGCAAAGCCTTTGCGAACGAAGAGGAAGACTACGAAAAGTTCGCGAAAGCCAACGACCAGTTCAAGTGGTCCAAGTGTGAGAACTACCGGGCCTTCGGAATGTTCGCGTCGTCACTGGAATTCTTCATGTGCATCATGCCGGTGGTCATCATGGCCTTTGGCGGATGGTTCATCATGAAGGACGACATGAACTACATCGACCTGATCACATTCTATCTGTACATCAGCACCTTTATCACGCCGATCAGGAAGCTGGCTAATTTCATGGAGACATTCATGAACGGCTGGGCCGGTCTGACCAGATTCATCGACATCATGCGGATGGAACCGGAAATCGTGGATAGGGAAGGCGCGGCCGTGCTGGGTATGGATGAAGCGGGCGATTCGGCTCCGGTCAGAGGCGCTATCGATATCGAAAACGTTTCATTTACATACGAGGGAAATGAAGTCGACGTCATCAAGGACATCGATCTTCACATCGAGCCGGGTGAGACTTTGGCCATCGTCGGACCGTCCGGCGGCGGCAAGACGACTCTTTGCCACCTGATTCCGCGTTTCTATGACGTGGACGAAGGCAGCATCAAGATCGACGGACGCGACATCCGCGACCTGACATTGCGGTCACTGAGGAAGAACATCGGCATCGTCCAGCAGGATGTGTACCTGTTCCCGGATACGATTGCGGAGAACATCAGATACGGCAGGACGGATGCCAGCGATGAAGAAGTCTATGAGGCTGCCCGCAAGGCGGAGATTTACGACGACATTATGGCGATGCCGCAGCAGTTCCAATCCTATACAGGAGAGAGAGGCGTGCGGCTTTCGGGCGGTCAGAAGCAGAGAGTATCCATCGCGAGGATATTCCTGAAGAACCCGCCGATCTTGATTTTGGACGAAGCGACATCCGCGTTGGATACGGTCACCGAATCCCGCATCCAGGGAGCTTTTGACAAGCTGGCGGAAGGCAGGACCACGATCATCATCGCACATCGTCTATCGACGATTCGAAATGCTGACAGAATCGCCCTGATCGATGAAGGCGAACTGAAGGAAATGGGAACCCACGAGGAACTCATGGAGAAGGGCGGCAAGTATGCCGAGTTATATCAATACAGCGAAGGAAACGGGGAAGCTTAGATAAATGGGGAAGAAGAGACAAAAGCTCATATTGCTCCTTGCCGTCAAGGCGGGAGAAATCATGATGAAGGCAGGCGCCGAGATCTATCGTGTCGAAGATACGATCACAAGAATCTGCAAAGCCTGCGGGATCGAATCGGTCGACGTGTTCGCCATGCCGACGGGTATTTTCGTTACCCTGGATAACGGGGACGAAGAAGATAGTACCCACACATATGTCCGCAGGATCAATTCCTCAGAGACAGATCTCAACAAGATTTCCAGAGTCAACGATTTTTCCAGAACCTTTACGACGACGGACATGACGGTCGAAGAGGGCATGGAGGTTCTCGACGAGATCGAGAAGGAGAGGAAATACCCGGTCGGAGTGCGTGTGGCCTGCGCCAGTTTGGCAGCAGGCAGTTTCAGTGTGCTCTTTGGCGGCAACGCAATTGACTTCTGTCTGGCGTTTATCATTGGCGCCTTCTGCTACGCTATGTCCAGAGCGCTGTCACATCTCGACATCAACTTCTTTATTCGCGGACTTTGCTGCTGTGCTGCCGCGGCGTTCTTTGCATTGATTGCGGCGGCCTCCATAGGTTCAGCGGACTACGATATGATTATCGCCGGATGCATCATGCTCTTTGTACCCGGCGTTGCAATCACCAATTCCATTAGAGACTTCCTGTCAGGCGACATGGTGTCAGGACTCGGCAGGATGGCAGAGGCATTTCTGACAGCGGTTTCTCTTGCTGTCGGCGCAGGTATCGTTTTGAAATTCTGGGATGTGTTTGGAGGTATTGTATTATGATTTATCTTCTGACACAATTCGTGCTGGCGTTATTCGCCACGCTGGCCTTCAGCGTCATATTCAGAGTTCCGGTCAAAAAGATTCCTGCATGCATGGTGGTTGGAGCCCTCGGATGGATCACATACATCATTGCAGTTCATTACATGTCATCGCCGATCGCCGGTTGTTTTGCCGGAGCCTGCACTGTTGGGCTGCTCAGCGCCATTTGCGCAAGAGTATTCAAAGAAGCATCGACGGTATTCATCATTCCGGGCATACTCTGTCTGGTTCCCGGATACAAAATCTACAGCACCATGTTTGAACTGCTGCGGGAGGATGTCATGGGCACGGCCCAGACCGGTCTTGAGACACTGCTGATGGCAGGCGCAATTGCAGTCGGGCTCCTCGTCATGGGCATCGTCATCGGGCTGGTGAGAATCCTGGTAAAAAAGGCACAGGCCATAGCTACACGACAGTAACAGGATATATTGAAGGAATAAAAAACCGCTTGTCAGTTGTGACAAGCGGTCTTTTGTTATCGTAAAGATTTTTATAGTTCCAGCTTGTAGTCGCCGTCTTTGATGAGTCCCATCTTGCGCATGATCTTGTCGATGATGATCGCCAGGATGGCAGGAAGTACAATCTGCAGAAGCAGGACCTTCCAGAGAACGTCCAGTGTGAAGCCCATCGACGTAAATGTGCCGATCTGTCCAACGAATCCGCAAGTTCCCATACCGGCGCCGATTGGAATGTTCGTCATGCCGAAGAGACAGGTCGCCATCGGTCCTATGATGGCTGCAGTCAATGTCGGCGGCACGAGGATCCATGGATGTTTGACGATATTGGAGATCTGCAGCATGGATGTTCCGATACCCTGCGCAACCAGTCCGCCAACGCCGTTTTCCTTGAAACTTGCCGCGGCGAATCCGACCATCTGCGCGCAGCATCCGACGGTTGCTGCACCTGCAGCCAGTCCCGACAGTTCGAGCATGACACAAAGTGCTGCGCTGGAGATCGGTGCGGTCAGCGCAAGTCCAACGACGACAGCGATAAAGATGCCGAAGAAGAACGGCTGCCATTCTGTGGCTGCCTTAATGGCATCGCCCAGTTCGACCAGACACCAGCCAACGCCAGGTCCCACCAGCTTGGCGGCGATGCCGCCGACGATGATGGTCACTGCCGGCGTGACGAGAATGTCCACCTTCGTTTCCTTGGATATCATCTTGCCGAACTCAGCGCCCAGGGCCGCTGCAATAAATGCTCCGGCAGGACCGCCGGTTTGGTCAATTCCAAATCCGGTAAGGGTCGCGCCCATCATACCGGTCACGGCGCTTGAGAACAGAACGAGCGGCGGAGCCTTCAGGCTCTGGGCAACGGCGATGCCGATACCTACGCCCATCATTTGTTTTGCAACGCCTCCGATTTGAACGAGGAATGCCGAGATCGTGTTGTCGCCAAAGAGAACTGCCGTCTGTGCGCCCAGAACGTCCAGGATCGTACCGATGAGCAGCGTGGCAAAGAGGCCCAGCGCCATTGCCGACAGTGCGTCCTGCACGTATCTCTTAAAGCTGATTTCAATGTCTTTTCTCTTGAAGAATTCTTTCATTTCATGTCTCCTTGAATACTCCAATAACCCCGACAATCCAATACTTGAATTGTCGGATTGATTGTAGCAAACCGCAGTTTCAGTGTCAAGGTATCCCACGGGAAGAGTGACTGTGTTATAATGTGTCCATGGCTAAGAAAAAACGTAACAGGACAAGCAAAAGCAGCCACTCAAGAAAACTGAACAGACAAAGGCGCTTCACAACGAGGCGCACCTTGCGTTTTTTTGCTATGGTCGCCGTAGGACTGGCGATCCTTGTTGTCGTTTTTGGAGTCACGCAGAGCACGAACAAAATTCACAAGCCAATCAGCCCGAGCGTCAAAAGCTACGAAGACACCATCCAGAAACTGGCGAAGGAATACGGCATCGAAGAATACGCTCCGCTGGTCAGCGCAGTCATGATGCAGGAGTCTCACGGCCGCGGAAATGACCCGATGCAGGCATCGGAAGGCAAGTACAACACTCGGTTTGAGCACAAGCCGCACAGCATCACCGACCCGCGCTACTCCATCGAGTGCGGCATCCACCAGCTGGCTGATGACATCAAGCTTGCCAAGTGCAAAGGCCCGACGGATATCAAAAGGATAAAACTTGCGATCCAGGGCTACAATTTCGGTGACGGTTACATCACCTGGGCACTCAAAAAAGACGGAAAGTACACGGAAGACAACGCCAGAGAGTTTTCTGAGATGATGGCCAAGAAGCTGAAGATGAACGGCTATGGGGACGTGAATTACGTCAAGCATGTACTAAGATATTACCCTTACTCATAAGGATCAGAGATGGATTTTTTGTGGAATACCGTAGAGACAGTTGACAGAAGCAAGTGCGATGGATTCAGCCACTTTGACACCGGTCACATGGAGTGGCTGGTATTATTTTTGTGCTTTGCATTCCTGTGCACGGTCATCTATCTCAAAGCCGGCGGAGGCAGGAAACGCATCCGGCAGGCTTTTGCGGTCGTAATGATCGCCGATGAGATTTTGAAATATATCATCGCGGCGGTGAACGGCATCTCGGCGCTTGCCTATCTGCCGCTGCAGCTCTGTTCGCTTAGCATCATCATCGTCATCCTGCACGCACTCTTTGCGCCGGTGGGGCGGCATCAGAATGTATTCAGCCAGTATGCGGGAAACTTCCTGTATCTGATCGGCATTCCGGCGGGGCTTTCGGCGCTGCTGTTTCCGGCGTGGACGGCGCTTCCGCCTTTCGCAAATCTCATGAGCATCCACAGTTTCTCCGTGCACATCATGCTGGTCACCTATGTGATCATGCTTCTTGTTGCAGAAGAAATAAGACCGGAAATCAAAACGATCCCGGTCAATATTTGCGTGCTGATAGCCATGGCTATCGGTGTTTATTTATTTGATGTACGGTTCGGTATGAACTATATGTATCTAGTTCATCTCAGTCCCGCAAGTCCGCTGGCACCGTTTGCGGCTCTTGGCGATTACCGCATCGGATATGCGATCATACTTGCCGCGCTGGTGCTCGTCATGTACGGACTTCCTGCGTTCTTTAGAAAAAGGAGGCGCCGCGGATAATACCGCGCCGCCGCCGATAATCTTATTCGGTTTTAATTTTCGATGACCGGCGTCCAGAACTGGTTGCCGTAGATGTCGGTGAAGCGGTACATGATGTTCGCGCCGCCCTGTCCGATCTTTTCATTGGTGATCTCGATTCCATCAGGATCCTCAACGATCATCTTCTTTCCGATGATGTAGTCATCATCATATTTACCGTTGTAATTGTAGTAACTGCATACGAACTCGAGCTCGTCGCCTTTCTTCAGGCTTGGCAGAGCTTTTGCTGCTGTTTCCGTAACGTCCTCGTCATAGTCGTAGCTGACGCCGGCGACATATCCCTGCTCGTTTTCATTGTCGAATACGAGAATCAGGTGCGCTTTATCGCCGTTGAGCAGGACCGGAACGTAACCGGTGATCGAGTACTCGTCGTTGCCCTTTTCGAGGGTCTCCGTGTGGTAGTAGGAGACGAGCTGTCCATCAAGGGCGAGCCACGTTCTGTCGAGGGTCGGCAGCAGGTTGCCGTCATCGTCGAATTCAAAGACATTGTCGAGTCCCAGGTCGGCGTAGCCGTGTCCCGTGTCGTAGTACATCTGCATGTCTACAGTCTGTACCAGACTCCACTGATCTTCCGAGAGGATGATGGCCTGTTCACCGTCAGCATTTTTCTGCCATACGAGGTCTTCCGCGGTCAGCTGGTTTTCACTGATGTATTTGGCTACCGATTCCGCATCCAGATCTCCATCCGTTACGAATGACGTGTTGTCTTCGTCCAAATCCTCCAGGCCGGCTTCGTCAAAGTCGTGATATCTGCCGGAGAAGAGGGAGTTGATGATCTGCTCGATCGCCTGCGTGCTCTGGCTGCTGCCCTGCTGCTGGTTCTGTCCGATCAGCGGAGCGAACGGTGAAGAACCGCCAAAGATGGACTGTCCGCTGACTTCCATCTGCGCGAACTGGCGGATGCAGGTAGTGTAGTCCTCATCCATGCCGATCGCCTTATATGTGTTGCTCATGGCATCGACCTTGTTCAAAGTCTTGTAAGGGAAGTAGATCGAAAGACCGTAAGCATTAGCCGTCGAGTTGGCCGTCTTGTTGTATTTGATCGCTTCGAGAAGCGTATCCGCCAGGTCTTTGCTTGCCTGGGTATCGAGGAGCTTCGCGAAGTGAACCAGGTCGATCTGGTCGAGCCTGTTGCTCTGTGCGAATTCCTTGCTGCCGCTTCTTGCGATTGCGACTTCTTTGTATTCGTTGCCCGTGATTTTGTCGCTGGCGCTTCCTGCAAAGGCTTTGAGCTTCGAAGGCACGGTCTGCGACAATTCCGCAAGGTCAACGACCGAAAGGGTGGTCGACTGACCAGGGCACTGGCTTGCGCAGTGGGATGTAAAGTCATCTACGATCCGCTTACCGATATCCAGCGTTGCCATCGAGGTGTTGGCGTTCAGATCGCTGAGCCAGCCGGTGTAGTACCAGCCGATGCCCGGCTCCGTCTCTTCACTGCCGATCATGTAGTCTGCGTAGTCATCGAGGATGAGCGCAGTCTCTGTCGTTGCCATGAGGCAGGTATCGAAACCGATGAAGTCAAACTTGACCTTGGCGTCGTCGAGTGCGGTCTTGATGCCGCTCAGACTCATAGAGCCGGTGTTCGGGTATTTCTCGTCATATCCATAACCGCCAATGGAACCGCCGCCGTGATCCCAGAAGATCAGCGCTGTTCTGTTGGAAGGGAAGTATTTGTTGACCCATCTGATGTAGGATGACAGGGTCGTGTCCTTTGTCATGGACGGGTTGCCGGCGTTCTGCTCCAGGCACTTGATGTTGCCGTTCTGAATCTGCCAGACCTGGTTGTAGCTGCTGCTGATGACGTCATTTCTCCATCGCTTGCAGCCGCCCGTATAGACGATCAGGTTCAGGTTTTTGTTATTGACGGTGGCGTTGATCATCTCGTTCAGGTCCCTGGTGGCCGCCGCCGAGTTGGACTCCAGATCGGTGCCGCACATGTAGACCATTATCGTGAAGACGTCATTGCCGTTGCCTTTGATCGTCGTGTACTTTTCGCGGGCTGCAGGGTCCACTTCGGTGTTCAGATGACCGCTGTTGGACTGACCTTCGTACCAGCCGCCGTAGGTGCTGTTGCCGTAATCGATGTTCTGCTCATAATTGCCGCTGCCGCCGCCAAGGAGGCCGCCCAAACCGAGACCGCCTCCGCCGAAGACCAGAATGGCAATAATGAAGATGACGATGAGGCATCCGCCCGGAGATCTGGACCTCCCGACGTATCGTCCGCCGCCGGAGCCGGATCCGCTAAAGAATCCTCCGCCTCCGCCAGAACTGTGGCTGCTGCCGCCGGAGCTGAACCCACCGCCGCTATGGCTGGAACCCCCGCCAAAACCGCCGCCGCTGTGTCCGCTGCTGCCGCTTGTGAAGGTTTTTCTTGCTCGTGGTCTGTTCCTGTTCATGTTGACCTCACATTCATGTATTGATGCTACTGTATTCTATTAGAATTATACTACATGAAAGCAAAAACCTAAATCAAATTTAAGAATGCAGGCGACCTCGTTCTATTGAAATACTAGTGATTTAATGGGATAATGTGGATATGGGTAATAGAAAAGAAAAAGACACTACGGTCTGGAAGCCGAAGGGCGACCAGAAAATCACGCGTCCAAGCGGACCGACACCTAGAAGGGGCCGCAAGGCAAAATCATCGGAGCACAGGGCTCCTCAGTCACAAGGCTATGAGGCACCTTCCAGCGGATGGGGCAAGTTTGGGCTGCTCGTAGGAGTGGGCGCTCTTCTGGCGTACTTTGCAAATGCCGTCAAGAACAGCGACTATTACAATGACAAGGATTGAGAAGAAAGAAAGGGGATTCTCATGAAGAATATATTTAGGAGGAAGCTGACAGCGATACTGGCTGCCGTTTTTGCCGTGTCTATGGTAATGCCGACGGCGAGTGTCTTTGCAGCGGACGGCGATTCGTATCTGGCGCTGGGCGCAGACCTTTCGGATTCCGAACGGGCGACGGTGCTTGAACTCCTCGGAGTCGATGGTACGGAAGGCTACAATATCATTACGGTCACAAACGCTGAGGAACACCAGTATCTGGATGCGTATGTGAGCTCATCGGAAATCGGAAGCAGGGCGCTTTCGTCCGTTCTGATCAAGGAGAACGGCGGCGATGAGATACAGGTCGAGACGCAGAACATCAACTTCTGCACCACGGGCATGTATCGAAACGCTCTGGCAACAGCCGGCGTCAGCGGCGCGGATGTCAAGGTCGTCGGACCTTTTGAAATATCCGGAACGGCGGCGCTCGTCGGTACGATCAAGGCGTACGAAGAAATGACCGGAGAGGAAGTCAGCGATGAAGTCATCGAAGGTTCTGTCGGAGAACTGACGACGACAGGAGAAGTGGCCGAGGAGATTGGAGATCAGGAAGCGGCCGAAGGAATCATCGCCAAGGTCAAGGAGCAGATGGCAGACAATCCGGATATGACGGATGAAGAGATCAGGGAAGCGATCAGAGATGCTGCCGAGGAAGCCGGCGTGGATATTTCCGACAGCACGGTAGAGAAGATCGCAAACATGCTTGAGAATCTGCAGGGCCTCGATATCGACTGGAGCAATGTAAAGAGACAGTCACAGTCCATACTGGAGAACTTCAAAGACATGTTCGATTCGGAGCAGGCAAAAGGCTTTTTCTCCAGAATCATAGAGTGGTTCATGAATCTATTCTAATATACGCGCCGCCATTGCGGCGCGGGAGGAGTTAACAAATGGAAACGCTGAACACGATAGCAGCAAATCCAATTGTCATGCAATGGTCGGGAGCGATCGTCCTGACCCTTTTGGGGTACGGATTTATGCGTGCGAGGAGACATCCTGTCAAGCACGCTCTGGCCTTTGCCGGCAGCATCATGGGATTTTTCATACTGCTGAGTTTGATTAAGTATTTATTCTTTTAGATAAGAGGTACTAAAAATGTTATATGAAAACCATAAGAATAAGCTTCTGATGACGTCGGTATTGTTTTTGCTCGTGGGTATCGCCTTCATGGTCTATCCTGCAAATTCAATGATCATGCTGGTCAGAATCACAGGCGTATTCCTGATTCTGCTCGGCGTCATGATCTTCGTACCGTCCCTGCGTGATAAGAATGAACTTGGCATCAGGTTCTGGGCTTTGACCGTGGTGGCCGCCATCATCGCAGCCTTCGGCGTTATCGTCCTGGTAAGGCCGGTATATTTCGTTGAGGCTTTCTGGATCATGATGGGTATCATCCTGATTCTTGATGGAATCAAGAACTTCATGTATCTGAGTGCCGTGCCGTTCAAACTGGTTACGATCATACTGTCGATTCTGTCCATCATCTGCGGTGTGCTGATCCTGACCCATCCATTCGGATCCGGACTGGCGTACATGATCGTGATGGGCGCATTCTTCACCTACAGCGGAGCCTCCGGAATCTTCCTGAATATCGCAGGTAAGCTCCGAAGGAAGCAGAAGAGAGACATCCTTGACGATCTCGAGGTCGAAGCAGAAACTGTTGAAGCCGAAGCAGAGACTGCCGCAGAAGAGGCAGAGGTCGTCGCAGAGGACGCGGAGACTGCCGACGAAGGGGCAAAGGCTTCCCCAGAGGAAACGGAAATTGTCGCAGAGGAGGCAGAGCCTGCTGCAGAAGACGCTGCGGAAACGGCTGCACTGGAAACGGAAAAAGAATAATTTTGCAGTAATCGGGACCAGCCGAAAAGGCTGGTCCTTTTGTATGCCTGAAATTGTCTAATACTTGTATTTTTGGCCGTGAGAATATATCATATATGTGTATAACTTATAATGTAGGACCGCATGAAAGCGGTTAAGGTATGAAGGATTAGATAGAGAGGAAAAAAGAATGAACGATTACAATCAGCAAAGCTACAATGAGCCACCCAACAATGATCAGGGGCCGGACACAAGACCGATTTACGAACAGATTTGGTTCATCGTTGTCGTATTCATTTTGTTCTGGCCGGCAGGCATCATTCTGGCTATCTGGAGAGTTATCAGAGACCAGCAGATCAGCGCAGCCGATGCCGATAATCTGCCGCCGCTCAGCAACCCGGAAGAGACAGCGGAGATGCACGAAGCGAAACTGAGAGCGAGAAAAGCCAAATCAAATTCCAGAAGAAGCTGCAGAGCCATGAAGATCTGGGGCGGGATTTTGATCGCGCTGGGCGCCTGCTTCCTCATGACGCTTTCGCAGACCTATTCGACGAGAGATCTCATCGGCACATTGGCAACGGGAATTGGATTCCTGCTTGCCGGAATCATCCTGTTTGTTATCGCCAAGAAGACGGTCGAGAAATGGGACAGATACGAGTCCTACATCAATAACCGCGGCAACACATCCATTCCGTTCCTGGCCAGTAAGATGGGCAAGTCCGAAAAGGATGTCAGAGTCGATGTACAGGCGATGATCAACAAAGGCTTTTTCGACAAGCCGAAGCAGGGGATATCCGCTTACATCGATGGAGAATATGATCTGATCGTCATGACGAAATACGGCGAGGCCATGCAGCCGCTGAGAAAGGCGCAGCCGGTCGAACCGGAAAAGGACGTTCCGGCCAATTCGTATATCGCGAAGATCCGCAAGGAGATCAACAGAACTACGGATGACGAGCTGAAGACGATCCTCAGGAGAATGGAAAAATCGATTTCAAGAATCGAAGCTAAGATCGAAGAGGAGCCGTCATTCAAGGAGATGACCAACATCAAGAAGCTCAAGGATTCCTATCTGCCGCAGACGCTCGAACTCATCAGAAAGTTCAACGACGGCGAGGCCTCCGAGGAGACGAAGTGGGAAATCAAGGCTATGCTCGGAACATGTGCGAAAGCCTTTGAGAACATAGAAGCCAAGGTCTATGAGAGAGAAGACATAGACACAAGGGTTGAAATGGAAGTATTGAGAAAGACCTTTGAGAGAGAAGGTCTGCTCGGTTCAGATTTTGATATAGAGTAGGAAGGAGAAATAACATGTCAGAAGATCTGAAGAAAGAAATGGAAGCAGCACCGGAAGCACCGGAACTGACTTTGGAAGCACCGACAATCGATGTGTCAGACATCAAGCCGATAGAGCCGCAGATGGCTACGCTGGAACTTCCGGAAGAAAAGGAAAGCATGGCGCAGATGCAGGCAGTCATGACCCAGGAGGATGCGGACGTATTCAGACTGGAGAACTTCACAGAAGACGAAAAGAAGCAGATCAATGATTTTGCAGAGAAGATCGACCTGCACGACACGAACATCATCGTATCGTATGGCGTCGGCGCGCAGAAGAGACTGGCTGATTTCTCAGATTCCGCTCTGGAGCACGTGAGAAACAAAGACCTGGATCAGGTTGGCGCTCTGATTTCTGACCTGGTTGCAGATTTGAAATATGATCCGAATGAGGACAAGGGATTCCTGTGGAATCTGTTCCACAAGGGAGCCAACAAGGCTGAGAACGTGAAGGAATACTATTCCAAGGTTCAGGGCAGCGTAGACAAGGTTGCCGAATCACTGGAGGGACATCAGCAGACACTGCTTAAGGACATCGCCGTTCAGGACATGCTCTTTGAGCACAACAAGACCTACTTCAAGGAACTGACCATGTACATCGCAGCCGGCAAGATGGCGCTGGATAAGGCGCTCAACGAGGAACTTCCGAAACTCAAGGCAAGAGCTGCCGAGACGGGACTCGCTGAAGACGCACAGGCAGTCAGCGACTACAACTCCATGTGTGAGAGATTCGAAAAGCGTTTGCACGATCTGGAACTGACGAGAGCCATCTGCCTGCAGAATGCACCGCAGATCAGACTCCTCCAGAACAATGCGATCCTGCTTTCGGACAAGATCCACTCCACATTGGTCAACACGCTGCCGCTCTGGAAGAACCAGATGATCATTACGCTGGGACTTGCCCATTCCAAGGAAGCAGTCGAGGCGCAGAACATGGTCACCAACACGACCAACGAGCTTCTCGAGAAGAATGCAGAACTGCTGCATGAAACTTCTACAGGCATCGCCAAGGAAAACGAGAGAGGTATCGTGGATATCGAAACACTGCAGCACACCAACGCCGAGCTGGTCGCTACGCTGGATGACATCATGAAGATCCAGCAGGAGGGCAGAGCGAAGCGTGCTGAAGCAGAAAAAGAACTGGCTGCAATCGAAGCACAGATCAAGTCTAAGATGCTCGAAATGGCCAACAGATAAGAAGAGAAACAATGGCAGTAGACAAAAAGAAAGCGGCGGCCGCGGCAGCGGTCGCCACAATTATTTCCGCATCGAGCACGGCGGTAGAGGCGAACTTCGACGACCCTGCCGATCTGCTGCAGAGTACGAATGTGGAACCAAAGGTGCAGCACATCGATATGGACGATGTGCAGGATAACCCGGACGCCGACCAGGACAGCGAGAAGCAAAAGGGAAAGGCGGAAACGAACGCCTTCCGTGAATTCATCCTGCGCCTTCCGCTGGCAGTCCGCTATCTTTTCGTGGTCCCAATGTGGTTCCTCGGAAACGCCATCGTCTACGGCGCCAGCCTGCTCTTCGCAGGAGCATCACCGATCCTGCAGTGGATTCTGAGCTTCGCCGTACTGGCACTGATCATCGCGGGAGCCTTTGCAGTAACGGCAAAGGCCATCTTCCCTGACCTGCCGCTAAAGAAGATCTTTAACCGCCACACCATCAAGTGGCTGCTGATCGGAACGGCGGCAGTCTATGCAGCCGACCTGGTGCTCGGCGTGACCTGGGCGGGATATGCCCAGTTCAAGACGCTGATCATGGGCATCATGACGCTGATCGTTCTCTGCGCCATCGTCACCTGGTTTATGCGATGGGAGAAGCGCAGACGGGCGCGTCTCGAAGCAAAGGCTTTGGCGGAGCAAAAGCCGGAGCCGGAGAGCGACAAACTTGTCATCGAGTCTCTGGGCGAGACCTTTGTGATCAAGAAATAGACACGGACAGCGGAGATTTTGCAAAACAAAAAGGAGCCTTACGGCTCCTTTGTTTTTTTGAATTAGTACACATAGACCTTCGGCAGTCTCTGACCGAATGCGCAGGCGATCTCGTAGTTGATCGTGCCCGTTGCATCGGCGATGTCATCAGCGCTGACTTCGTAGATGCCGTCCTTACCCATGACGGTGACTTCGTCGCCGATTCTGACGTATGGAACGTGGGTGACATCGATCATGCACTGGTCCATACAGATGTTGCCGACGATCGGCGCCTTAACGCCGTTGACGATGACCTCAGCCTTTGCTGAATATGGTCTAGGATATCCGTCAGCATAGCCGATTGGAATCGTAGCGATCAGGCTGTCCTGTGTGGATGTCCACTTCCTGCCGTAGCTGATGGAAGTGCCTGCCGGAACCTTCTTGAGATGAACGATGTTAGCCTTGACTGACATAGCAGGTCTCAGTTCCAGCTCGTTCTTGTCCACTTCGTGGGATGGGTAGAGACCGTACAGGATGATTCCCGGACGCACCTGCTCGTAGTGTGCGGTAGGGATCTCCATGATAGCGGCACTGTTGGAAAGCGCTCTTACAGGAATCTTGATGTTCTCGTTCTGGAGCTTCTTGTAGAAAGCTGCGTAGCGCTGCTCCTGCAGATGTGCGTAGTTTTTATCCTCTGCGTCTGCGGTTGCGAAGTGTGAGAAGATGCCTCTGATCTTGAAGTTCGAAAGGTTCGCGATCATCTTGCACTCTTCAACGGCAACAGGATCCTCAGGAATGTATCCGATTCTGCCCATGCCGGTGTCGACTGCGATGAAGCCTTCCACTACCTTGCCGGCTTTCTTCGCCGCTTCTGATATTTTCTCAGCATTTGCGTAGCTGCATACGACAGGCGTCAGATCATACTCGATAAGAGTATCAACATATGGATCAGGCGTCAGACCGAGGATCAGAATCTCTTCCGTCTTATATCCTGCGTTCCTGAGTTTGATTGCCTCCGAAAGAGTTGCCACGCCGAAGGAATCGATGCCGTTGGCCCTCAGGACCGAGGCAACCTTGACGGCGCCGTGACCATATCCGTCAGCCTTGATAATTCCAGTGATTCTCTTTCCCTCTCCGACCTTTTCTTTGATTCTCTTGATGTTGAAATCCAGATTTGATACGTTGATTTCAGCCCATGCTGCTCTTAATGCTTCTTTGTACATTTCCTACCAGACCGTAAATCCGGTCAAAATCCTTTCTCCCTTTTCGGGTAATTTCAATTCATTATAACACCAAACGAGGCACGCTGCACACAAAAAACCAATCCTGATATTGTAGGATTGGTTTTTCGCATCCTCTACCCCGAAGCTTACTATGAAATGTGTTCCATATCGTCTGACTGTCCGAGTGAGTGCTTAACTCTGTCTCTCTCTTCTGCAGTCTTAGCGTCATTCCAGTGATCCATGGTTCCTACCAGGTAACCGGTGATCCTTCTGATTCTCTCGAACGGAACGTGCTCGAATTTGTAATTCAGGTCGGCATATTCGCCATCTATGTTAATGTCGAGTGAATCGAGCTTTCTGTTGTACTTGTTCTCAAGGTACTCAACGTAAGCCTGTGCTTCCTTAGGGTCTGCATTTCCCGTAATGTTAATTGACATTTCTCTTCTCCTCCTTGCACATGATATAGTGCTTTTCTGCTGTTTGATTATACAACAAGCCACATCATCTTGTACATACGTTGGAGCAAAAAAACATCAAAAAAACAATCTGGACTAAAATTGTCCAATTATCTCCTTCTCCGCGAAGAACACAGTCGCGCCTCCCGTGTGAACAAAGAGCACGTTGCTTCCCTGCGGGATGCGGCCTTCACGCACGTCGCTGATCAGGCCGGCAAAGGCTTTGCCCGAGTAGACCGGGTCTACCAGGATGCCTTCTCTGCCGGCGAGAAGACGGATCGCCTCCGTACCTTCCTCGCTCGGCTGCTCGTATCCCGGCGCGTAGTGGTTCTGGTCGATGATGAGATCGTCTGCCGTTATCTCGCATTCGTTTTCGCAGCCAATCAGCTCGAGGGATCCGTTGGCGAGCCTTGTCGCAGACGCCGGATAGGAATCGCCGACGCCCATGGCTGTGACCGAATGGATCTCGGTGTCCATGCCAAGAAGCTTGGCGCCCGCGACGATACCTGCCATGGTGCCGCCGGAGCCGCAAGCGTGATACAGGAAGTCGAACTTCTGCGGAAGCTCGCTGAACGTATTCCGTCCGGCAGGACTTTGCATCTGCTCAGTCAGTTCGACCATCATCTGCAGATACCCCAGAGATCCGTAGGCGTTGGCGCCGCCCATCGGGATGTCCAGGCACTTGTGACCGTCTGCCTCCAGTCGGGCGATGTGTTCCTTGCCCATCTTGAAGGACCTGCGCTCGGCATCTTCGAAACTTTCGCCTTCCAGCATCTCGACGACATGGATTTCGGCACCGAAGATGGTGTCGAGGAGCATGTTGGCCTTCAGGTCATCCATGTCCGGTTCTACGACAGCCGCCAAATAGACGATCGGCTTGATGTTGTGTTTTGCCGCAGCCCAGATGGTCTGCATGGCGTGGTTCGACTGGGTCGCGCCGTAGGTGAAGACGTATTCGCAGCCTGAAGCCTTTGCGAGGCCGATCAGGTATTCCAGTTTCCTGGTCTTGTTGCCGCCAAAGAGATTGGATCCGGTGAAGTCATCGCGCTTGATGAACAGGTTGACGCCCAGGTCCTCGGACAGATTGTCCAGTCTGTACAGCGGCGTCGGGAAAAAGCCCAGATCGACGTGAGGCATGGCTGCCAGTTTATTGCGTATTTCTGCTGTTGTTAAACTCATGTTACACCTCTTGAATAGTCTTGATTATTCATTTGTGTTTATGTTAATATATTGAAGTCAAAGGCGCAAGTCCGCATGGGCGCGCCGTCATACGAGCCCTCATAGTTAAATGGATATAACAAATCTCTCCTAAAGATTAGTTGCTGGTTCGATTCCGGCTGGGGGTGCCAGAGGCCCGAAGCCATAATGGTTTCGGGTTTTTTCTTTGCAGGGAAATGCCAGAAAAACGGCTTTACTCCCACATTACTCCCACACTTTTTAACACGGAACAGCTAAATTCAGCTCAAGTGTTTCGATTGCCCGGGTTTTTTCATCGACAGAAACATTCACATACAAAGACAGATTACCGATGATTATTACTTCGAATTATGGCGTGGAATCTCTTTCAGAACGACTGGACTATTCGGTTTTTTCTCGACTGGTAGCTATTTGTAAGGTTGTTGAAATGTGTGGAATCGATTACAGAATGAAAGATTATTTGTGCTGAATGTGTGAAAAACAGAAGGCGTTTCGGAGAGAAATTACGTTCGATCCGGACGCCTTTTCTGTATGTATAGAGCTAACAAGCAGAGCATTTTGGCACCGAATGCCCCAATACAGCCGGAGCAGGCGTAACACCGACACCTGCGGCAATATAGATGCTTGCTGCTTGTGAAATGAAATAGCAAGCACTGCCTGCGTGCGCTCACGAGCGCTCCGGCAAACTCAGGGGAGCCCCTGAAACCCTCACTGTGCTGGACGCACAAATGGGCGCACACGTGAGAGCACACATGGGAGCAAACAGATATAAACGTACAACATAAAGGATTACGACATCGGTTAAACTATGCCCGCATAGAAAGCCACCTCGCGGGTTTGGGCGTGGATGGTTTTATGTGTGGCGTTATAGTTTCAATAGCTCGGTTTTCTTAGCTTCAAACTCTTCTTGGTTGATGATGCCTTCATCTAGAAGCTTCTTGTATTCTCGCAATAGAAATATAGGATCATCGGTGTTGCTTCCTGCATTGGAAGGAGCAGAAGGTTCCTTTGCAGGGGATGATTCCAACAGTGGATGTACTAATTGTATGAGGTAGTACAGTTTTTCAATATTCTTTTCTTTAGTAAAGGTTAGTTCATCATCATCTGTGATAACTTCGAAACTAAACAAATGCCATTTGATGCTTTTAATATCACTGAAGAAAATGGAATAGAACTCTTCTTTAGCCCGAAACAATATACGTTTTGAAGTAAGATAAAAATCAACTGGAATAGAGGTTATTTTGTTTTTCGTCTTTGTTTTTGCTGATGAACGCCCGCCAAAACCTACACGCACCCCATGTCCTAAGCCAAAGCTTATACCTGAATAGGAGTTCCCGCCTTTTGTGACTCGTACAGTTTGTTCAAAACTTAAGGTAGGCTTCCCTTTTAAGTAACAAATCTCATTGGGAGAAAGATTAACATCAACATCATTAATACGGAAGTCTTCTAATATTTCTTGTAATGATCGGACTTGCATTCTTTCCGGGGTTTGATAGTCATCCCCTGAGCGAGGGCCTATTTCAATGCTTTCAACTTCGGGATTGCTTAGCTTTTGTTCCGCTAATAACATTTCATAGGTGCCGGACATGGACATGTATTTGTCTCTTTGTGAAGTTGAAACATCCAATTCTTTTAAGCAGTCATTACAAAGCGTGCCATCAGGAAAAGTCCAGGACTTCAAAAAAGAACACTTTTGTCCACAACGTATGCAATAAGCCATTGGTAGATCCCCTCTCTTTGTTACTGAAAAACACCCTCTATTGTCATATATTGAAAATGATCATCGTTTGCATATATCATACACTCAAACTCGTCAAAATCCATTGTGACGTTTCCGCCGTATTCGGATTGTTCATTGAGAATTTGATCCCAGTAGTTTTCAAGTTTCTCGCTTGATAACTTTGGAGCAAGACCCTTTGCATATTTAATGAACATATCTTTGTAATCATCAGGAGAAACGGTCTCCCCATCTAAGAACACTTTGGCAGGTGTATAACCACCTGATATGTTTACTTCAAAATCCTCATATTTAATTATATTTACTTGATCATCATGTACCGTTCCATGGTGTTCGTCTTTTTCGATCATGTCCTCGGAGATGGCATCATCAGGGTTTGCATTATTGTAATTTACAATGAATTCATTTATTGTATCATCGTCAGAATAATAAATCTTTTCTGGAGCAGCTTTAGTCGTATCGTCAGATGTTTCATCGGTATCGCCACATGCTACCAAAAAGAATGACAGCATGGTAGTTAATATTACACAAAGATAAATACTATTTTTTTTCATTTGTTAATGTCTCCTGAATTAATTGTTATAAGGAAATGATTTATTAATTTTAGTATAGCAAAGATAAAATCATACAACAATACACATATATCAAATGATAAAAGCCACATACAATAATGAACTGGAGTATATCTAGACGAATGATGGTGCATTCTTAAAACTTGCGGCAGGGATGTAGTTGATTATTTGCGGCAAAGGTGATAACTTCGCTATCCGAAATACAGAATACAAGAATTATAAATGCGTTTTTTGACCAATCTTGTCTAAAAACTCATCTATAATGTTGACACTGTAATTATATGTGGTATTATGAGATGGGAGAAGTGAAGAAAAGGAGCAAGTTATGTTATTACAATTCAGTGTTGAAAATTTCAGATCGTATAAAGATAGAGCAGTTTTGTCGATGGAGGCTTCTTCAGATAAAGAACTGTCCAGCAATGTAGTTGATGATGGAAGGAACAGGACATTAAAGGTGGCTACTGTTTTTGGTGCAAATGCTTCTGGAAAATCAAATCTTTTTTTAGCCCTAACCGCTGCGATAATGACGATAAGGTTCTCTCATCAGATTCAAGTTGGGCAACCGTTGTTCAACTTAGTACCATTCATGTTTGATAAAGAAATGCACGATAAACCTTCAAAGTTTGAGTTTGTATTCATACAGAATGGAATCAAGTACGTATATGGGTTTTCAGCTACAAGAATGGAAGTGGTTGAGGAATACCTGTATGCATATAAGACAGCACGACCGACAACGATCTTCGAAAGAAATGAAAACAACAAACCTGTTTATCGCTTTACAATGCCGGCCATAAAGAAGGAACTGGAACCACTTGTTGCAAAAAATACTAAAAACAAACTGTTTTTAGCAACTGCAACGGAGTGGAATAGTAAAGAAACCAAAGAGGCTTTTGAATTCTTTTCATCAAGAATCAACACATATGATCCGAATTTCGAGGTGCTGATTCCGCAGATTGGCCCAATGCTTGATAATGACAACGATAATTCTATCCGCACATTCATCAAAGACATATTGAAGGCAGCAGATATTAATATCAAAGATTATCAGTTTGAAGCAAGAGAACAGTCCTTAGACGATATGATAGCTGCCGTACCACCACAATTAAGAGGACTTGTTCTTGCTGGAGTAAATCCGGGTGAAAAGAATATTGCATATACAGTTAATACAGTTCACCAAGTAGATGGAGAATTATACTTGATGAATATAGCTGAAGAGTCAGAAGGAACCCGGAACATCTTTGGGATTTCACCGCTCTTCAAGAGAGCTTTTGAAAAGACTGGAGAGGTAATATGCATTGATGAATTTGACAAAAGCTTGCACCCATCACTTGTACAGTATTTAATTAATCTTTTTAACGATGAATCTGTTAACAAGTGCAACGCACAGCTGATTATTTCTACGCATACAACATCTCTTCTGTCACAGAAGTACTTAAGGCGTGATCAGTTCTACTTTGTTGATAAACAGCAGGAAACAGGAGAATCAGAACTCTATTCGTTAGATGAATTCTCACCAAGGAAGCGAGAGGATATCAGAAAAGCATACTTGCTTGGAAGGTATGGCGCTGTTCCTAATATCAAAGAGGGGGTTGTATTGTAAACTATGAGACAGGGGTATGTTGCAAAGAAAAGAAATACTGGGAACAGAAAACGTCGACGCATAGTGCTGCTCGCTGTAGAAGGAAACAATAAGACAGAGAAGAACTATTTCAGGGGCTTCGATAGCAAAGACACTAAAATCATTTTTGCAAGTGGTAATGATACGGATCCAATCAATATGGCCAGAAGCTTGGTTGAGGACTACAAGTTTAACGATTTAGACAGCGAACTGGGTGATGCAGCCTTCTGTGTTGTTGATGGTGATGTATCCAAAACACGCGAGAAACAAGTTTTGGAGGCAGATCGAATAGTTAAAAAGATAGGCAGTGTGATTGTGTCAAATCCGTGCATTGAAGTATGGTTTTTATGTCACTTCACATCGTCTTCCAAGCAGTTTCAATCCAGTAAAGAAGCTGTAAATCGACTGAAAGAGTGTATTCCGGGATACGAGAAGAACATGGATGGAATATACGAGTTGCTTGAAGAAAAACAGAAAAATGCTATTAAAAATGCTAAAGCGTTGGATCAGATGAACGAGACGGTGGGTCGTAAACTACATCATTACGATTATCAACCAAGCACCGAGATTTATAAAATCATCAAAACAATGAGTAGTGTAAAGGAGAAAATATGACAGTCCAAACCAAACAACGATCACGTTTGAAACCACTTCTTATAGTAATACGGAGAAGAAAGAGGGCTTTTACAAATGAGAATTAGTAGAATCCAAATAGACAACTACAGGAATCTCAAACATGTGGATGTTGAGTTAAAAAATATAGTTGCTCTCATTGGAGAGAACAACAGCGGTAAATCTAACCTCTTGAGGGCTATTTCGCTTCCGCTTTCTTCTGATGATAGTGGTGCCGGAAAACGGCTGTCCTGGTACGACATTAACAAGATAGCTAAAGAAGAGTATTATGAATTTCTGGAAACCAATCGCCAAAGGCTTATTGATGGCGAAATCTCTCTTGATGAGTTCATAATGCAAATCCCACGCGTGACAATTCAGTTGTTTTTCCAACCGGATGAAAAAGAGCATTATAATGTTAAAGATATTCTTGTGGATGAAGAACACTGGATTGGTGGTATCCGTTATCAGTTTTTCATTAAGAAACCAAAAGAATTATTTGATAGAGTGAGGAGCATTCTGACTACTGAGGCTAAAGATGATAATGTTCAAATGAGTCTTTTGCCAATAGAACTTTTCGATTATTCCATTACTGTTCCGGACAAAGGGAGCAAAGTTCCTTATGACACGTTGCGATATTTTCGTTCAGTAGATCTGCCTGCTGAACGTGATCACTTTGCATCAAATGCTGACAAACTGGGGTCAAAAGCGTTAACCGATATTCTTCAGAATGAATTAAAGCCTGGGGCGCAGGCTGAAATTGAAAAGAAGTATTACGAATTCTTTGAAACCGTGAAGAGAGAAGGAAATCTTGATAAAGTCCTTAATTGGCAGCAATACAGCGATATTGAAAATGCAAAAGAATTTTTCGATCAGATTAGCGTTCTTCCCAATATGCCACCGATGGGCAGTATTCTTGGGAGTATTCGCTTAGGATATGAAAATGATTATATGTTTGCTCAAGGACTGGGGCATAGAAATTTGGTTCTAATGACTGTGATGCTAAATTCATATATAAACAAGCAGCGCGACATCAGCTATAGACTGCTGACTGTTGAAGAACCAGAAGCCCATCTCTGTATAAGCAATGTGCTATTGATGGCCAGTTTTTTTCACATCTTTAGTCGAAAGAATACATTTACGCAGATTGTATATGCGACGCATAACGTTGAACTTGTTAACAAAATGGGATTGGACAAGGTAATTGTAATGCATAATGGTGAAGCATACAGCCTTGATAATGAACTTACAGAAAAAGAACGTGATTATCTTACAAACAATCCAAACACAGATATTTTCAAAGTGCTATATTCAAGGAAGGTAATTCTCGTTGAGGGTATTACTGAAGAACTCTTGATAAGGTCATATCTTCAAACGCGTTCGGAATTGAATGATATTAAAGTGTTTTCTTTTCATAAAGGGTTCACAAAAATTATCGACATATGGAAGAAGGTGAATAAAGAATCTGGCAATAAGCTTGGAATCGTTAGAGATTTTGATGACCAGCCTAAGGCACAGAGAGAACATGAGAAGAAGCAGAATGACCAGGTGATTATTAGGACGACAAAGGGATATACGCTTGAAACAGATTTGGTAAATGTAAATTATGATTTGCTGAGAACGAAATATGGCGATATCTTTGGTTGGAAGGATATGACTATAGAGGAACTTCAAGAAGACTGGAGAAAAGAAAACAAGAAGTCAACAGTAATGCTAAGGATTTGCCAGGATCTCTTAAATGGGGAACTAAAAGGGTTTTCCTTGCCTACGCATATTCAGGAGATCATAGACAACATGAAGGGTGCCCCAAATGAAAGTTAATGTAGCAGGCGCTGGTGCAGGAAAAACCACAATGATGTCTGAACTTATAACTGGACTCAAAATCCCGGAGGGTAAAATTGTTTTCTGTATAGCTTTTACTAATGCTGCCGCAAACAATATCGCAAAGAAAGTGGAAAGAGAGTTTGAGCAGATACCAGAAAACATTAAAATAAGTACGATCCACACATTCCTAAATCAAGAACTGATCCAACCATACTATTATCGCATTTACGGGCAACATTTTGATAAAATATCTATCATCAACCTCCCGAAAGATGATGGCTACAAACGTTCCAAATTATCCGAACTAGAAAAGAACGATATACTTCACCAAACAAAAATACCCGAGAAAGCGAAATGGATTGCTTATCAGAAAAGTAGTGATACAAAAGCTCAAAGGAATATACGGCAGAAGCTGATAAGTCATTTCGCTGGCTATTGCGCCGTAATCTTTGTTGATGAAGCTCAAGATATTAGTGAGGATGTAAGACTAATACTTGAAGCATTAGATAAATCCGGAGTCGATATTATTCTCTATGGTGATCCCAAGCAAGATGTAAAGGGATTAGGTCAATTTAGAAAGATAATAGACGGCACAACAGAAGTGAATTACATATCAGAGTGTCATCGTTGCCCGCAGAGCCATTTGGAGTTATCAAACAGTCTTGCATCAGCGGAAGAACAGCAAATTGCAGATGAAAAAAATGCAGAGGGTAGCATCAAAATAGTCTATGAATCGGATATTGGGAATCTTCAAAGATTTATCGATAACGGAGACTTTGGATTGAAATACATCAGTATGAAAAGAGATCGCTTCGCAACCCACGAAGCAAAAGTAATTGAGGGACGATTCGAGACACTTAGACACGAGGTTCAAAAGGCGGTTGCTGATAAGTGGAGTGGGCAGGAAAGCGATATAGAAATCAATCGTGCGGCATTCCACATCACAGAACAGATGTTAGAGGCATTTGATTCCGGAAGAGATGTTTCTGATATAATTTCAGGGTGGGTTAATGGACATGCATTTGATAGACTGACAAATAAAAAGTTTGCACAGATGGCATCATGTTTCCAAACCAAAGATCGAGAAAAGGGAGGCGTTCCAGTTGTTCAGTCTATCGAAAGCGTCAAAGGGTTGGAAGCAGAGCGATGCCTCTTCATACTGACTACAGATTTAGCGCCATATTTATTCCGAGAAAGAACTGAAGATAATAAGACAAGGCATCTTTTATATGTAGCTTTGACTAGGTCGCTGGATCAATTGACAATTCTTATTACAAAAGAAGTTGAGAAAGTATATACAAGAACGTTTATTGACAATTATTTCGGAAGGTATAATAACAATAATATATAGAGCCTATAACACGTTTGTTTGAACCTATTTACAAAGGTTAAAGGGTGCAACACTTTGTCTTGCTGCAAAGGGGCTAACTCCCACATTACTCCCACACTTTTTGACACTGAGTGCCTCAAGTGACCACAGATCAGCAGGACTTATAACTTACTAACAACGTTGCAATTTCAACGTTTTTCAGCGGAAATCCAGTAATACTAAGGGTTTCCGCTTTTGCTCTGGAGCAAAAGATTAGTTGCTGGTTCGATTCCGGCTAGGGGTGCCATGAAGGCCCGAGATCATAGCGATCCCGGGCTTCTTCTTTGCAGTAAAATGCTAGAAATAATATATACTCACACATTACTCTCGATTATATCAATGAGACAAGTGTTTGTTGACAATAGAAAGAAAACAAGTTAAAATGGATATAATTTCCATTAATGTAAAAAGGAGGTAGATAATATGGGGGTATGGTTTCATTTCAGAGGAGGTCTTAAATTTGAAGAACCAGTAAACGCGGACTTCAAACAATTTTTTAATTATTATGCAAATCACATAAGTTGCAATGATCCTTTGCAGCCGTACGGCACGTGCTGTCCTTGGCATATCAACGAAAATGACGAGTTAGTATGCAGCTCGACCAAGTGCGGCGACCATTGGACTTGGTTGGAGTATATAGCATCGAGGTTCTTTACACCTTTTGGCATCAAGGCAGAAGGAACTCTGGATTATGTTGTTGCAGACGTTCCGGATGAGGAGGACTGGCTCCATCCCGAAAAGTGGTATATAAATACAGCACAATATGTTAAATTCGCAAATCAGGACTATATCATAATGAACAGAGTGCTGGATGAAGGAAAAAGGTATAGAAAGAATGAGGAATGAGACGGGGCACAATCGACATTTCACAATTGAAAACACCGCCGGAAAAGCATGAATTGGAAACTGCCGATTACCTCGCGGGTTTGGGATATGATATAGAGTTTATTGCCCCGCGAAACAGCCCGAACGTGCACACACCGGACATCATTATGGACGGCGTTTCATAGGAAATCAAAAGCCCCAAGGGCAAAAGCAAGAGAACGATAGAGAACAATTTCAGAAGGGCTAAAGAACAGGCAGAGAACATCATCTTTGATTTGAGGAGAATTAATATCTCCGAAGAAAAATGCATGCTAGAACTTGAACTCAGATTTGCACAGAAGAGAGATGTGAAACGTTTACTGATCATAAGGAAAAACGGTGAAATCCTGAGACTTTCAAGATAACACTTGACAATCTGGGTCATGGTGGTATCGTAATGGTAAGAAAAGCTCGACCCACTGCTGCATAGCGGAGGGCCAAGAGCTTTTTCTTTTTTATAATCCTCGGTTTCATTTCGCATCGCTGAGAACGAGCATCTCATATGTTACCATTAATATAATAGGGATTTGAGATCAGCTCAACTACAGCAAGAGGAGCGGAACTGTGACACTTACGGTACTGATATTGATATATCTTTTCGCGGTTTGTTTGGCCCTGGGCATATTATACGGACCGCTCAGGAAAGCATTGGATCCGGAGCACCGCCGCGCGGCCGGAACGATTGTCGTGTCGGCAGTATTTGGAGTAGGCGAGGGAATCACCGATTATGATGAGTACAAAGGCTCGAGCATTCTATTGCTGTCAGACAGCAGCGTAGAGTCCGGCCCGACCCCGGCTGTGGTGCCAGAATTATTTCAGGAATAGGATAAAGGCGAAGTACGCGGCATAACAGACGAGCATTACTGCTCCGCCGATTCGCCCGAGACGTCCGGACTTCAGAGCAAACAGCCAAAGTAGCAGCGCTGCAAAGGCCGCGATTGCGCTGTCGATGATAAAAGCATGCTGGAAAGCGATCGGAGTGATCACCGCTGTCAGTCCGGTAACAAACAGGATGTTGAATAGATTGCTTCCGACGATGTTGCCGATCGCAAGGCCGGGATTTCCTCGGCGGGCAGCAGTTACGGAAGTGACCAGCTCAGGCAGAGAGGTTCCAAAGGCGACGATCGTCAGCGCAATCATACGCTGGCTGACACCCAATTCAAGTGCGATTTCGCTCGCACTGTAAATGATGCATTTGCTTCCAAGCACGATCATCGCCAGACCGACGACTGTCCACAAAAACATCCATCGGCTTCCCTGTCCATATGTCGGACGTGTATCATCGCTTTTGTTAGAAGCTTTGAATGCCTGGCGGAACAGATAAATCATATAGGCGGCAAATATCGTAAGCAAAAGCAGACCTTCCCAACGAAGAACGATCTCTCCGGTGAGCCCCAGAGGGATCAGCAGGATTGATACGCCAAGCATAAACGGAATATCCACCTTCACTGTGCTGCGGTCGATGGCGATCGGCGCAACCAGGGCGGTAATCCCCAGGATGACGAAGATATTCATGATATTGCTTCCGACAACATTACCGATTGTAATATCCGCATTGCCGGAAATCGCAGCGGCGATGCTGACGGCGGCTTCGGGAGCGCTGGTCCCCATCGCAACCACGGTCAGACCGATTACGATTTGCGGCACGCCGAATTTACGTGCAATGGTAGAGGCGCCTTTGACGAAAAAATCAGCGCCCTCGATCAACAGCACAAATCCGGCAACCAGGATTCCCATATTTATAATAATCATCTGCATCTTACTGCTCCTATCGTACGATATAACTCATATAAAAAAACTGCATCACAATCAATGTGATACAGTCTCGTTCTTATTTCAGTGCGCATCCCAGTCCCGTGGACGTGATGACGTTATGCGCAGCGTATATCTTCATGGGTATACGCGAACTACTCCCTGTTCGAGTTTTAATCTAACAGATTCCGGAGAATCAGTCAATCAAGCAATTACAAAAAATGCATGGAATTATTTATTTAATGATATAATTGAAGATACTTTGAAAGGACGAAAACCTCGAAGAATAACCACTGGACGATTATGGACCTAAGAGAAACCAGAACCATTACGATTACCCGCAGAGTATTATTGGCAGCGGCGCTTTGCGCCTTTGCTGTGATTCTCATCTGCGTTCTAAACGGAAACGCGGCCGGTTTCGATGACCCGGTCCGGGAGTTCTTTTACGGGCTTCGCGGACCTGCGCTGACAAAGGTGGCAATCGTAATCACAAATTCAGCAAACGCCTTGTTTATCATCGCGCTCTGCATTGTGCTCCTCATCGTACCGCGGACCCGCAAGACCTTCGGCATTCCCCTGTCGATCGGCGCGCTGGGGGTAACGATAATAAACAAAATCATCAAGAATATTGTGATGCGGCCGAGACCCGAAGTGGAACATCTCGTGACGGAACATGGGTATTCCTTCACCAGCGGTCATTCGATTACCAGCATGTTCTTTTACGGAATGGCAATCTGGCTGGTGTGGCGGTATGTCAAAAGCAAAACCGTCAGGTGGATCTTGACCGTGCTTCTCGCCATCCCGATGCTTTTGGTCGGGCCGACAAGGGTCTATCTCGGCGTCCATTATCCGACGGATGTCCTGGGCGGCTGGTGCCTGGGGCTTGCTGCAATCGCAGTGGCGATTGAGATCATACATAAGGTAGAGGAATAACGGAATGAGCAATCACGACAATATCACTCGTTTGGCGAGACCAAAACGAAAGGGAATAATCTCATTGATTTTCAGCAGATTCTTTATCATTGTGCTGCTGATTTTGCTTGAAATAATGATCGTTCTCGTGCCGTTGTTTTTCCTGAACGAGCTCTTTCCTCACTTCGTCGCATGTCTCGGTATTTTCACAGTCATCATGATGATCTATCTGTTCAACAGCAAGATGGATTCGACTGCGAAACTGACGTGGATGTTCATCATCGCGGTGTTCCAGGTCCCTGGAGCGCTGATGCTTTTGTTCACCCAGACCAACGCCGGCCACAGGCTGATCAAAGAGAGAACTGAAAAAATGATCGCGGACACGAAGGACATGATTCCGCAGGATTCGCAGGTCATGCGGCAGCTGCGTGAGGAAGACAGCTATACCGACGACCTGGTCAGATACCTGAACCGCAGCGGCTGCTTCCCGGCTTTTGCGAAGACAGAGACGACCTACTTCCCGTCCGGAGAGGCGAAGTTCGAGGCGATGCTGACGGAACTTGCAAAAGCCGAACGGTACATCTTCATGGAGTACTTCATCATCGAGGAAGGCTACATGTGGGGCAAGATTCTGGACATCCTTCTGGCAAAGGCCAAGGTGGGCGTTGATGTACGCGTCATGTACGACGGTATGTGCGACATTTCAAACCTGCCGGCGAATTACTGCAAACGCCTGGAAGCGGAAGGCATCAAAGCCAAGAAATTCGCGCCGATCAAGCCGCTGCTGTCGTCCCATTACAACTACAGAGACCATCGCAAGATATGCGTCATCGACGGGAAAGTCGCATTCAATGGCGGCGTTAATCTTGCGGATGAATACATCAACGAGATCGAACGATTCGGACACTGGAAGGATACCGCGGTCATGCTCAAGGGCGATGCGGTCAGCAGCTTCACACTGATGTTCCTGCAGATGTGGAACGTAGAGGAAAAGGAACCGGATTTCCGGGAAGCAGAAGTTCCCGTGGAAACTGATGTGGAGAACCCGTCGGGCTTCGTGATTCCATATTGCGACTGCCCGCTTGACGAGGACAAAGTCGGCGAGACCGTTTACATGGACATTCTGAACAGGGCCGGGAAATACGTGCACATCATGACGCCGTATCTGATTCTGGACGGTGAACTGGAGATGGCCCTCAAGTATGCGGGTCAGCGCGGCATCGACGTCAAACTGATCCTTCCGGGCATCCCGGATAAAAGTGTTGCCTATTCTCTGGCGAAAGGCCACTACGCGTCTCTTCTGGAGGCAGGCGTTGAAATCTATGAGTATACGCCGGGCTTCGTGCACGCAAAGGTCTGTGTCAGCGATGACGAAAAGGGCGTAGTCGGTACGATCAATCTCGACTATCGGAGCCTATATCATCACTTCGAATGTGCAACATATATGTACAAGACGGACTGCATTGCCGACCTGGAAAAGGATTTCCAGGAGACGCTGGCAAAGTGCAGAAGAGTCTCGAGAGAGACAATAAAAAAAGACAAGAAGATCTATAAGATCATGGGACCGATCGCGAAATTCGTCGCACCGCTCCTGTAATAAATACCAGTATCCGGCATGGACAGAATGCTGACTGCCCTCAATGCAGATTCGAAGGCAGGGCCTGAGCAGCTGCTGAACAACATCCGCACAGCTGTCGACGACTTCGTCAAAGATGCGGAGCAGTTTGACGATCTGACCATGCTGTGTCTGGAATACAAGGGCAAATAGATCAAGTGTCATATTGAAAGAGACCGGTTTCCCGGTCTCTTTTTTGCTGCAGACATTACTGTGTTAAATTGACTGCATTATATGTGAATGATAAAATACACATACCTATATCTTCAAGTGAGAAGCAAGTAACAGAGGGAGGTGACATATTGAAGAAGAGCATGAAACTGATCACTCTGCTTGTATCGTTCGTCATGGCTCTCTGCTTCATGTCCGGATGCGGACAGACCGCAGAAGATGAGTCCAGCGAAAGCGGTAACAGCAACGGGATCACGATCTTCAACTCCAAGATGGAGATTCAGGATCAGATGCTGGTAATGGCTGAGCGATACACAGAGGAGACAGGCGTGCCGGTAGAAGTGTATTATTCTTCCGATACGGTAGCTGCGCATCTGGCAACAAGGTATGCGTCGGGCAACCCTTATACGTTGTCCATGGTTGATGCGAAAGATATCTATTCATTGGCGGAAGATCACGCTGTCGACATGAGCGATCAGAAATGGGTGAAGGATACACAGTACGCCATCAACATTGGCGACAAGGTGTATGGATTCCCGGTCTGTATCGAGGCGAGAGGCATCATCTATAACAAGGATGCTATCGAGAAGATCACAGGCAAAGAGTTCAAGCCGGAGAATTACAAGACATGCAAAGCCTTCAAGGGTCTGATCAAGACTTTGAAGAAAGGCGGCATGGAATCCCCGACAGGAGTCATGAAGGAGGACTGGTCTCTGGGTGCCCACTATCTGGCGCAGGTATATGAGGAGAGAGATGATCCGGACGCATTCGTCAGAGGACTTTCCGATGGATCGGTGAATCTGATCAAGGACAAGAAGTTCAACGCACTGATGGATACGTTCGATGTTCTGAAGAACAACAGTTATTCCAAGGCGAGTGCAATCTCCGCGGAGAGAGAGGTCACGGAGCAGAAGCTGGCAGAGGGCGAGATTGCCTTCCTGTTCGGCGGTAACTGGGACTGGTCCGTTATCAGCGCCTTTGATTACACGGAGAACATGGGCATCATGCCTGTACCGCAGGATCTGAAGGACGGTATGAACGAGATGCTGGTCGGAGGCGGATCCAAGTTTATCTTCCTGGATTCTTCCGAGAACACATCAGACAAGCAGCGCGAGCAGGCGAAGGATTTCCTGAACTGGCTCGTATACAACGATGATGGACAGAAGTTCCTCGTCGATGACTGCGCGCTGGTTCCGGCATTTTCCAACATCACGAGAGAAGTTGTCGATCCACTGGGTCAGTCAGTCAAATCCTATGCTGACAAGGGCGCACTGGTTCCGAACTACAACTATCTCCCGGACGATCACTACGCGATCCTGGGCGCACAGTTCCAGAAGTATCTTGCCGGCAAGAGCGACCGCAAGGGCTTCGCAAAGGACGTAACGACCTACTGGAAGACCAAGACGCTCGTACCACACGAGAACTAAAGCAGGGAGGAGGATAGTATATGGAAAGAAATACAATGTCGTATAAATCAAAGCAATTCCTTATGTTTGCCGGCCCTGCACTGATCCTGTTCTGTATGGTCATTATCATTCCGTTTCTTTATGGTCTGTATCTGACCTTCACCAGTTGGGACGGCGTATCGCCTGACAAACCGTTCGTTGGACTTGCGAACTATGTTTCTGCTTTTAAGGACGCCTATTTCTGGGCTTCCATGGGCAGGACAATCTTCTATTCAGCATTTGCTGTAGTATTCATTAATGCAGTTGCCTTTGCGCTGGCGTATCTGGTTACCAGCGGCATCAAGGGACAGAACTTCTTCCGCGCCGGGTTCTTCATTCCGAACCTGATCGGCGGTATCGTTCTCGGTTACGTATGGAAGTTCGTCTTCAATCGAGCTTTTGTTGCCATCGGTGAAGCCATCGCTGCAGGCACGGTTCCATCGCTGCTGTCGTCGACGGGCGGGGCCATGTTCTGCCTGATCCTCGTATCGGTATGGCAATACGCCGGGTACATGATGTTGATTTATGTAGCCGGATTCATGGGCGTTTCTGACAGTCTGAAGGAAGCGGCCATGATCGACGGATGCACACCGGCCCAGGCAATGCGCAACGTTACGATTCCTCTCATGAGGACATCGTTTGTAACATGTATCTTCCTGAGCATCACCAGATGCTTCGTTGTTTACGATGTCAACCTGTCGTTGACGAACGGCGAACCGTTCATGTCTTCGATTCTCGCGGCGATGCACGTATACAACAAGGCGTTCATCTACAAAGACTTCGGTACAGGTCAGGCGGAAGCCCTGATCCTATTCGCTGTCTGCGCGATCATCGGTATTGCTCAGGTATATATTGGTAAGAAAGGGGAGGTGCAGGCGTAATGAATCAGAACGAATTAGCTGCGAAGCAGAAAAAAAGACGTCAGGTCATCACGATTATCGTCCTGATCCTTGTGTTCATCCTGTTCGTCATACCTTTCCTACTTGTCCTGATTAATGTTTTCAAGACAAAAGGTGATATCACATCGAATCCGCTCTCACTGATCGGTGAGCATGGATTCACATTGCAGAACTTCCCGGAAGCGATGGCCAAGATGGATTTCTGGAACGTATTCAAGAATTCCGCGTTCATCACATTCAGCGCAACGATTTTGACGATCCTGTTCTCGGCGATGGCATCCTTTGTCATTGTCCGTAACAACTGGAAAGCATGTACGCTGTTCTTCGCGCTGATGATCGCATCCATGGTCATTCCGTTCCAGGTCCTGATGGTTCCTCTCGTATCTGTATATGGCGGAATCTTCGGCATTCTGGGAAGCAGAATCACGCTGATTTTCATGCACGTGGGATTCTCTGTGTCGATGGCGACATTTATGTTCCACGGTGCGATACATTCCAATATTCCGTTAGAACTGGAGGAAGCCGCCCTCATTGACGGCTGCAGCAGATGGCAGACCTTCTGGAAGATCGTCTTCCCACTGCTCAAACCGACTGTCGCTACAGTGGCCATCATCGATGCAATGGCCTTCTGGAACGACTACCTCCTGCCGAGCCTTGTACTTACAGACAAAGAGATCTACACGATCCCAATCGCGACGCAGGCGTTCTACGGAACCTATTCCACAGACATCGGACTTGTTATGGCGGCGCTGCTGCTGGCCATGCTGCCGATACTGATTCTGTATCTCTTCCTGCAAAAGCATATCGTTGCAGGTGTTACAGCAGGTGCAGTCAAAGGATAGTATGGGAAAATGGATCGGTTTTTTGACGCAAACAATCCGGTTATGCGGTTCCTCGCGCGCATCGTGGATCTGGCAGTGCTCAATCTGATGACACTTGCCTGCATGATCCCTATCGTGACAGCAGGCCCCGCGATCACGGCCATGAACAATGTGCTGATTCACCTTGTGAGAAAGGATGAAACCTATGTCTGGAAGATGTTCATCAAATCCTTCCGGCAGAACCTGAAACAGGGAATCGGACTGGGACTGCTGTATACAGCGATCTTCGCTGTGGCAGGACTGGAACTGATGATGCTGCACTCCATAGATGCAAAATCATCCACCATGTTCATGATCATCATCACAGTGATCGGCATATGCGTGTTCGGCGTTGGAATTTACACCTTCGCACTGCTCTCACGGTTTG
>JAFRVY010000013.1 GCA_017438285.1 Bacillota bacterium | reverse complement strand
GCCTCGTCGACGTCGCCGTCATCTTTTGTTCTACAACGGTTGATCGTCGCAAAACCGGTTTTAATCGTCGGGAAATAGAAAAGCACTTCAAATTTTACTCTGAAGTGCCATTTCCAAGAGAGTGGAGCATACGAGACTCGAACTCGTGACCCCAACACTGCCAGTGTTGTGCGCTCCCAGCTGCGCTAATGCCCCGGGTTTGGAAAGGGCCGTTTCGCTTGCACCTTCAGGGACTCGAACCCTGGACCCGGCGCTGTAGGAAGGGATACAAACTGGCGTGTCTTTCCCGAAAAAGTGTGATGTTGACCTCGATTTACTCCACTGGAACGTCACATCGCCCCGATGAATTTGTAGTTGACTGTGATTACCTGCGACGTCATTCCGTCCGTTTTGATTCGATCTCCGATAGTGATGGAGGAGATGAGGCGGTTCAGCATTTCCTTATCCAGTTGCGTGATCTCGTCATACTGCTCCGCGATCTCCACAAACTGCTTCAGTTCCTGTTCAGGCTCACCTTCGGATGTGATACTTTTTTTCAGCAAGGATAGCCGTTCTTCCGCTTTGGTCTGCTCTGCTTCGCACCGTTCCGCAAATTCCTTGAATTTACGGTCGGAAAGAAGCCCATCGAGGCGGTCGTCGTAGAGTCGGTCATATTTTGCAGACAGTTCTTCGATCCGCCTGACCAGATCCGCGATTTCTCGCTCCGTCTGCTGTCTCTGCGAACCGTCGCTGTCGCTGATTCTTTCCAGAACCCTGTGGATGAAGTCTTCCTTATTACAATGGACCTCATGCAGCATCTCCTGGATGTCAGACAGCACCGCGCCGTACAGGTCATCATATGGCAGGTAATGGCTGGTACAGTGACCTGGTCCTTTCTTCTTGTAAGTATTACAGACGAAGTAGTTGACGTGGTCCTTGGTGTTGGAAATACCGAGGTTCCGATTGCATCGGTCGCATTTCAGGAGTCCTGCAAAGATGTTGACGGAGCCGGTGATGCTCTCGTGCTTCCGGACACTCAGCCTTTCGTGGGCATCCTTCCAAAGCTGATCAGTAATCAACTGAGGGAATACATTTTCCACTACGATCCACTGATCTTCGGATTGCTTCAGGACTTTTTTGTTTTTGTAGGAAGCAACCCTACGCTTACCGTTAACGCAGTGACCGAGATAGGTTTGATTACGGATCATATTGTACACCGTCGTCAAATTCCAGTCACAGGGATCTTTTTTGTAGGTCTTCCCTTCCTGCTGTGCCTGATACGCCATCGGTGCAAGGACTTTTCTCTCCGTCAGCACCCGTGCGATCTTGTCGTAGCCGTAGCCCTGATATGCCGCCATCTCAAAGATTTCTACCACAATCGGTGCGGTGATCTCATCGACCTCGAGGATGTGCTTGTCCTCTTTGGATTTGCGGTAACCGTAAGGGGCGCGCGCCGCGATGTATTCGCCGTTGGCTGCCTTCGCCTTCAGAGCCTGTCGGGTCTTCCGGGAGCAGTCTGCAGGGTAATACTCATTGAAGACGTTCTTAATCGGGATCATCAGGTCGTAGTCAAAGTCCGTTCTGGCTGAGTCCACGTTATCGCCGACTGCAATGAAGCGGATTCCCATGTTCGGGAGTACCTCGTCGAGATAGCTTCCTACCTTGACATGATTCCGTCCGAACCGGGACAGGTCTTTCACGATGATAGTGTTGATCACTTCAGCCTCGGCATCCTGCATCATGCGCCGGAATGCCGGACGGTTGAAGTTGGTACCGGTGTATCCGTCGTCGGTATAGAAGTCGTAGATTCGAATGCCATTCTGTCCACAGTAGTCACTGAGGATTTTCTTCTGCGTCTCGATGGAGACGGACGTGCCGTCCTGATCGTCGTCGTCGCTGAGGCGGCAGTAGCAAGCCGCCGTCAGTCTTCTCTGCTCTATAGTTTTCATTCTCTCTCCTGTTCCGAGCAGAGCGGTTGGGGTCAGGAACAGACTACCACATTTGTGCTCCTGTGTCCAGCCTTTCTGCTGTCGGAGTTGTTATTTTTCTGATAACTCTTTCTTGAGTCTGTGCTCACAGCTCATCCCTGCTCTTCATTCGATCACGATCTAGGTGGCGTTGGTTCTTTCAGCCTACGCATTTCCTCCAGAACCTTTTCCGCTACATAATCTGCGTAGATTTCAAGAAGGTTTTGCTCTCCGAAGGTTCGACGGATTATGATCTTGGATTGACAAGGCTCTTCTGGATGTTTTTCTTTCTGAGGTGTGGCACTGGCATATGACGTAATCATAGATAATCCCTTCCTATATTTCCTAACCGGAGAAGCGAGAATCGTGAGGAGCGATTATTCGTCCGACAGAGAGATTTGGATCTATTTCGAAACACTCTTTTTTGAGGTCCTGCAAACAGTGGCGAGCAGTCCGAGGACATCATCATGGGCATGAGATATTCCGCACCGGTCGCATAGAATGCGCTTGCCGCTCGTGCAGCAGAGCGTACAAGAATGGTCGAAGTTCCTGTTGGCCTCGCTGATGGAACGGCTGGCTATCTGACGGTCGATGCCGACTTCTTCAAAGCTTGTCATTGCTATCGTTGTTCTCCGTGATACTTGGTATCTTATCTGTAAGGCCGAGGCTGTACGCTAACACGCTGTCAAGGACCTTCATGGAACTCTCATCTGCTTGGCCAACCCGATTTAGGATTCGTCTCTTGTCAATGGTTCGGATCTGTTCCAGCATCACTCTAGAAAACTTGCTGAATTGTCCTTCGGCCAGCCGAATCGTGACGTGTGTAATGAAACGTCTTGCCTGCTCCTTGCTTGTAATACAGGCGACTATAACGGTTTCGCTGTTCTGGTTTGCCCTATCGTTCTGGATTACAATCACAGGCCGGTTTCCTGTCTGCTCATGTCCTATACTGCCGGACAGGTCGGCGGTATAGACTTCACCGCGTTTGACGGTCATGTTCATGTCTCCCTTCGGTGGTGTATGTAAGTCCGCGGGGGAGGATTATCCGAAACGGACGCACCTCCCCTGCGGGCGGTTATAAGTCGTTTTGTGTAAGTCTCCGCTTTTGTCCCAGACTCCCCCGGAGGCAGGCGTCAGACAGACGGCTGGTTGCTGGCCAGCCTCATGGGACTCTCACCCTCGCCGGGTACTCCGCCGACCGCGCCTTTCGGCTACGGAAGTATCATTATC
>JAFRVY010000110.1 GCA_017438285.1 Bacillota bacterium | reverse complement strand
TAGCGGAAGAAATGAACAGAGTAGCGGTCGCGCACTTCTTCGCGATCTCTTCCATAACACAGACATAGCTGCGCATGTCAAGGCCGAGTCCGCCGTACTCCTCCGGGATCTTCAGGCCGTAAAAGCCAAGTTCAGCCATCTCCTGAACTACTTCTTCCGGAAACTGGTTGGTCTTGTCAATCTCCTGCGCAATACCGGCCAGGGTGCCTTCCGCAAACTGCTGCGCCATCTCGCGGATGGATTCGTGATCTTCATTGAAAAATGCACTTGCCATAGTTTTGTCCTTTCTTTCTATAAAATTGCCTTTGCATAGTTTCCTGTTGTTCCAACCGCGCTAAGCCCTGCTTCATCCGCAGCGTTTCTCGCGGCGATCTCCTTGAGTTCTCCCAGGCGGACCTTTCCGCTTGCCGTCATCGGGAGCTCCCGGAATATAAAAATGTATTTCGGAATCTTGAAGTAAGAAAGCCTCGGTTTTAAGAACCGCAGAAGCGCCGCCGCGTCAAAATCCTGACCTTCGTCTACGACGATGCAGGCCGCGATCTCCTCCTGTGTGAAGTCGTTGGGAACTCCCACAACCTTGACTTCTTTCGTCATTCCGCTCTCAATGATCGCCTTTTCGATCTCTCTGGGAGAAATGTTCTCCCCGGACCGGATGATCATCTCTTTTCTCCTGCCTGTAATGCAGATCTCGTCAAATTCGTTAAAATATCCGATATCGCCCGTCTTGAGCCAGCCGTCCTCAGTCATAGTGTCCGCTGTCTCCTTGGGCATCTTGTAGTACTCTTTGAAAATATTAAAGCCCGCAAGCTCCAGTTCTCCGGGTAATCCGAATACTCTCTTCTTCGTTCCGTCCGGGTTGACCACAGGATCCGCAGCTGTATCCCAGCCGACGATCTCTCCGGTGACAATATCCCTGACTCTCGCCATCGTGTCCTCGTAGAACGCGCCTCCTGTGACTTCTCCGCTCCTTAGCGGATTGTCCCAGTCTGAGAAGGATCCGCTCGTTGACGCTTCTGTCATGCCAAAAGAGGGGATCAGGTGCGCCTGCGGGAATCTCCTGCAGATCTCCTTGTACTCTTCTGTCGTGATCACGCGTCCGCCGATGATGCCTGACTGAAGTGAACTTCCGTCGTAAACTTCGTTCCCTTCCTTGCGGACCAGCGCCAGATACATGCTGGGAACGCCGAGCATTACCGTGCAGTGATGATCGCTGATGGCCTCCCAGACGCCCTGCGTCCTGAAGGAAGGAATGATGTGCATCGTCATTCCCACGATCACGCTGCCGGCCAGCGCGGTGTTAAGCCCGAATCCGTGGTACATGGAAACTGCCACAACAGTCTTGTCATCCGTGGTCCATCTCATGCACTTCTGAACATGGAGGTTAACATTTACGATTCCATAGTGAGTCAGCACAACCGGCTTGGCCTTGGATGTCGTTCCTGAGGTAAAGATAATGCAGGCAGGAGAATCTGAAGAAAGATTTCCCAGATTCCTGTACATTTCCTGCAGAGGCAGGCGCTTTCTGCCCGATTCAGAGAAACTGTCAGGTTTAAGCCATTTGCCGGCCTCTCTCTCTTCGATGTGAAGGAAATGCCTGATCTTTGGCGTTCTCTTGCGGATCATGGGGATCATCTCATCAAAGATGCTGCCCCGCGCTCCTGATCCGTAAAAGAGCACTTCCACATCCGCCCGGTCGAGCTGATCGATCATCTCATCCGTACTGTTTGCCGCGTTGAGAACGACGACCACTGCGCCGATCTTATACAATGCCAGCACGCCCTGCGCGAATGCCGGGGAGTTCTGGCTCCAAATGCCGACATGAGTTCCTTTCTGAATGCCGTACAGGCTCATAAAGCGCGCAGCCAGAAGATCCGTCACTTCGTCAAGTTCCGACCATGTGCAGCTCCAGTCCCCGAATTCAATTGCAGTTTGCTGTCCAACTTTTGCCGCTGTCTCTTTGAGGCAGCCGCCGATTGTCTTTTGAACCAGTTCCATAGATCGCTCCTCCGGTAAACATTCGCGACCGGAACCTGCGGGCAGGGGGGCCCGCCCGCTCTCCGGCTTATGATAATTACAGCAGGTCCTTGAAGGTCTCGATCGCAGTTCTTGCCTGCTCGTAATTAACCATCTGACGATCTACTTCGATCAGCACGCAGGGGATCTCCGCTTCTGCGCATGCGCGCTTGATCAGAGGATAATCAAATTCCTCAGGATCACAGAACTTGGTCAGGACGACCAGAACACCCTGTGCCTTTGCTGCCTTTGCATCGCTGACGATCTTATCAACGCGCTTCTTCTCAACGTCATAGAGAACGCTGCAATTGTCAGTCTCGCAGAACTTGGTCGCAAGACGATCCAGCGCGGACTCGCCCTCAGCGGGAGCATCTGTGCGGTACTGTCTGCTCTCAGCCGCGACGTCGTCGCAGACGATCTGCATGCCGTTGTCATCCAGGATCTCCAGGAGTCCGGGCGCATCGGCGAGGATACCGGTAGTCATGATGCGGATCTTGTCCTCTGCGGGCGCTTCCGCTTCAAGAACTGCCAGCAGTTCGTTCACGAGAGCTGTGTGCTCTTCTTTTCTCATGAAGAAAGCACTCTTGAAAATGTCGCTTCTCTGTGCGCAGGTGATATCGGAGTGCGCTGCCAGCGCGGGAACAAGAGCTCTCATTGCCGCGTTATGAGCGTTGTACACTTCGATGGACTCCGCAAGCTTCTCATCTT
>JAFRVY010000109.1 GCA_017438285.1 Bacillota bacterium | reverse complement strand
TTGCTTCCGAAGCGGAACGTTTCGTCGTTGGACATGACGATCGACTCTTCCGAAAGATACCGGATCTCATCCATGTTGAAAACGTAGCTCCGATGAAAGTTGGCAAATCGCTCATCGAGCAAAGGCATCACGTCGCAATACTTCCCGTAAAACAGAATGTCGCCCTTCTTCGTGCAGATACGAATCCTGCGCAGATTCTTCTCCATGTAAATAATCTCTTCGTAAGGGACAGCGTAGCGTTTTCCGCTGACGCGTATCGATATAGTTCCTTCCATAATAAAACCCTCCTTTCGTGAGATTATCCCACGTTCAGAAGGGTTTTTCAGTCACCTATATGTCGCTTCCCGAACCTCCGCTGGCACAGGAATGTAAGTCCCCATTGGCTCGCTGTCGGGCGCAATCTGCCCCGCCGTCAGGCGCAATCTGCCTTTAGCCTTCTCTGTAAGTGATCAAGTCTTCGGCGATCTCGTTTGCCGCGATGGATACCGGCTTCGTAACGTCTTCTTCCGTCAGCTTCGGCATTCCCTCGATGATGTCGCGCGATCTTTTCGCAGCGAGAATTACCAGCGTGTATCTGCTGTCAGCCTTGTCTCTGATTTTATTGATTGATGGATATAACATCTTAATCCTCCTTATTCATTATCTCACTGACGCGCGCAACGGCCGCGTCGAGATCATCGTTCACAATGATGTAATCGTACTGCTCCGCCTGAGCGATCTCGCCCAAAGCCTCCGCAAGGCGGTATTTCTTGCTTTCCTCGGACTCCGAGCCTCTGCCCGTGATCCTGGTCTCCAGTTCCTCGATGGAAGGCGGCATGATGAAGATCAGTACGGCTTCCGGATAGGCGTCCCTCACCTGGAACGCTCCGTGATAGTCGATCTCCAGGATGACGTTGCATCCCTCTTCGATCCACTGGACCACCGGTGCCTTTGGCGTACCGTAGTAGGTCTCGTTGTACACGTTGTACTCCAAAAGCCCGCCTTTGCCCAAAAGCTCCTCGAACCTGTCGCGGCTCACGAAGAAGTAGTCGACCGCTTCGACCTCTCCTTCTCTTGGCTGCCGTGTCGTCATGGACACAGAAAATCTCGCTTTCGGATCTGTTTCAAGAATCCTCTTGCAGATCGTACCCTTCCCGACTCCTGATGGGCCGGATATTACAAACAACTTTCCCTGCGCCATAATTCGCTCCTCACAAGTATGCCAAAACAAGTCCGTCTGTACGAACAATTATTATAGCATCTCAACGTGCTCTCTTCAAGGGGCAACGGGCGATATTTTGCTGCTACTCTATGTTCTGCACCTGTTCGCGGATCTTTTCGATCTCGGCCTTTGCTTCGAGCATGGCCGACGTGATTTCCAGGTCGTTGGACTTGGATCCGATAGTGTTGGCTTCCCGGTTCATCTCCTGGATCAGGAAGTCCATCTTCTTGCCGACCGGGCTTTCCTCACCGCCCAAAAACTTGCCCAGCTGATCGATGTGGCTGCCCAGTCTCACCAGTTCTTCGGTGATGTTGGACTTGTCCGCAAAGATGGCCGCCTCCGTCAGGATGCGTTCCTCCGGAACGTCGATCTTGTCCTCTACAAGTTCTTTGATCCTGGCGTACAGCTTCTCCGTATACTCTTTTGCCACCAGCGGCGCACGCTTTTCGATTCTGGCCACGATGCCGCCGAAGAGGTCCTTTCTCATGAGCAGATCTTCCGCCAGCTTTGCGCCCTCGCGGATCCTCATCTCATCCAGATTCTCCGCCGCCATCTCGCAGGCCTTGCGGATGACCGCCTTGACTTCCTCCTCGTCCTCCACATCCGGGATGACTTTGAGCACGTCCGGCATGGATGAAACCAGCGCGACGTCGATCTCGCCCGTCAGGTCGTACTCGGCTCTGAGGGCTTTGAGATTTTCGATGTACTGGCTTGCGACCGGCGTATTCAGCTTGACCGTGATGTCGCCTTCAGTGATGTTCTCGACGATGATCGAGACATCGACCTTGCCTCTTTTGATTCTGCTTTTGAAGATCGTTTTGATTTCTTCTTCTGCGAAGGAATATCGCTTCGGCATTTTCACTGCGATGTCCACGTAACGATGGTTCACGGTCTTGACTTCCGCGATCACGTTGCGCTTGCCGTCCGAATATTCACCTCTGCCAAATCCTGTCATACTTTTTATCATACAATACTCTCCATTCTTCAGTTGATTTATGATACTATGGGTATTGTAGAGTATTTCTTTGAAAATGACAAGGCAGGTGCATATGTCCTACGACGGCATCGTAACGGGTGCGATGGTCCGCGAACTGAGCGAAGCCATCACCTTCGGAAAAATCGAAAAAATCTACCAGCCGCAGCCGGAACAGCTGCTTTTTGTCATGCACACGAAGCGCGGTAAGCAAAGGCTTTTCGTCTCATCAAGCGGCAATCATTCCGCCGCCTATCTCGTCGGCGAAACGCCGGAAAATCCGGTCAAACCGCCGGTCTTTTGCATGGTCCTGCGCAAGCACCTGACTGCCGCCAGAGTCACGTCGGTCAGCCAGCACGAAAGCGACCGCATCATCGAGATCGTTCTGGAGACGGTCAACGAGCTCGGCTTCAACGAAAACCGCAAACTCATCATCGAGATCATGGGCAAGCACAGCAACGTGCTCCTTATCAATATGGAAACGGGCAAGATTATCGACAGCATCAAGCATGTGAGCATCGATGTGAACAGAGCCCGCCATATCCTGCCGGGCAAGCTGTATGAATATCCGCCGGCACAGGAAAAACGGCCGCCGGCCGAGGTGGATGAAGCTTACATGGAATCCCTCGTGGGCGGTCAGCTCCAGCCGGAGCGCAGCATCCTCGCAGGCATCCAGGGAATCTCCCCGGTACTGGCACAGACAATCGCCTCGGCGGGCGCAGGCGCTGCAGAAGGGGCCTACGGCTTCCTGCGCGGACTCCTCTCCTCCATCGATGACGGCACCTTCACGCCGGTCGTCTACGTGGATGAGGACGGCAAGCCGGCCGATTT
>JAFRVY010000108.1 GCA_017438285.1 Bacillota bacterium | reverse complement strand
TTTCGAATTTTGCTTTTGCCATTGCTTTTTCCTCCTGAAATAATCACATTTAATATCTATATTGGAGCTGCTGAGCAGACTTGAACTGCCGAACCTCCTCATTACCAATGAGGTGCTCTACCGACTGAGCTACAGCAGCACACTACCTGATAGATTATATTATACTTCCGGCTGTTTTACAACCATAGATAATCCTTTATTTTTTTCTTTGCCCTCTGCAGGGCGTTATCGATGGCTTTTGGCGTTTTGCCGAGCTTCTCGGCGATTTGTACGCGGGAATAGCCTTTGACCGCCTCATTGATGACCCTCATCTCAAAATCGCTGAATATCTTATCTCCGTTGTTCAGGATGTAATAGATGACGTCCTTGAACACCAGCATCTCTTCAGGCGTATCAGCGGCATTGGCCTCGAGAGTCTCTCCCAGAGAGACGCCTTCGCTTTCGGGTTCATTCAGCGACACCGATGTATTGAGCGGCTTGTTTTTGTTCCTGCGGGAGCCTCTGATGGCGCTGATCATCTGGGTCGTGACGCAGATCTCCGCAAAAGTCGCAAAGGATGCGTTCTTGTCAGGCTCATACTTCCTGACCGCCTTGAGCAGTCCGATCATGCCTTCCTGCATGATATCGTCAGTATCCGCACCGACCATATAAAACGCCTTTGCCTTGCGGGAAACGATGTAGGAATACTTCCTGATCAGCGTTTCCTCCGCAGCCATATCTCCCGCCTGGGCCTCCGCCACAAGCTGGTTGTCAGGATTCTTCAGGGAATCCAAAAGGTCTTTTTCGTACACGAATTTCTCCTATCGCGCCGGTCACTGCTGCGTCCGGCGCATTATCCCAATCTCTGTCTGACCGCTTCATACAGAAAAATCGCGGCCGCATTGGATGCGTTCAGTGAATTGATGTTTCCGCTCATCGGAATGCTGACGACGAAGTCGCACTTCTCCTTCACGAGCCTGCTGATGCCAAACCCCTCGCTGCCGACAACGACTGCCACCGGCCCCGTCAGGTCCTGGTCGTAGATGAGCCCGTCACCCATGTCGCAGGCGTAGATCCAAAGTCCCGCCTCTTTGAGCTCATCGATGGTGTTTGCGATGTTGGTGACTCTGGCGCAGAGCATGTATTCCGCAGCCCCCGCGCTGGTCTTGAGCACAGTCTCGTTGACCGAAACGCTGTGACGTTTCGGAATGATGATGCCGTGGGCGCCTGCGCACTCTGCCGTTCTCATGATGGCGCCGAGATTGTGCGGGTCTTCGATGCCGTCCAGAATGACGAGCAAAGGCTTTTCGCCCCGCTCCTCAGCCCTTTTCAGCATATCGCTGATCTGACAGTATTCAAAATCCGATGCGACAGCGATCACGCCCTGATGATTCGGCGTCTTGTCCATGTGGGCTTTGTCGCTATAGTAAACCGGGATCTTGCGTTCCTTGGCCCGTGTGATGATTTCCCTAATCGGCCTTGCAGCCGGTCCATCGGTTTTCTGCAGGGTGATCTTATCTATGTTTCTGCCGCTCTTCAATGCTTCGAGAACGGCGTTTCTTCCTAAAATCAAATCTGCCATGAACTATACTCTCTCGTATTTTCTGAAGGTGAACTGATATCCGTTCTCTTCCATCGGTTCCGACTCCCAGGTCACTTTGAGTCCCATTTCATCCAGATTCGGGAAGAACCTGTCCGCATCGAATACGTGGTCGATGACGGTCACATAGAATCCGTCACAGTCGTCGAGGAACAGTTCGTAGATCGACGCGCCTCCGCAGACGATGACTTCTTCTCCCTTTGCCTGGTACTCGGCAGCCTTTGCGAGAACCTCTTCCTTGGTGTGGACCACGTCGCAGGCGTAGCCTTCACGCGGCGCAACAGTCCAGGTCGGATCATCGCTCAGTACGATGTGGTCCCGCTTCGGCAGCGGTCTGCCTCCGGGCAGGGATTCGAGAGTCCTCTGGCCGAAAATGACGCATTTTCCCAGCGTCCTCTCTTTGTAGTATTTCAGGTCGGACGGCAGGTGGACGAGCAGGTCGTTGTTCTTGCCGATGCCCCAGTTTTTGTCTACTGCAACGATTGCATTCATGTTAATCTCCTTATATCGCGATCGGAATGTTCTTGATCTGCGGGTTCTTCTGGTAGTCCTCTATCTTGATGTCAGCCAGCGTGAAATCATAGAAGTCCTTGATTTCAGGATTCAGGCTGAACTTCGG
>JAFRVY010000107.1 GCA_017438285.1 Bacillota bacterium | reverse complement strand
GCTCCTGTGCACTAAAAAGAGGCCATTGCAAAAGCAACAGCCTCTTTATTAATTAAGTGAACTTTCAACTGATTACAAGGTAACGTTGATAAGTTTATTTTGTTGAAGCATCGTACAGAGCTTCAGCGTTGTCCCACTCTTCGATAATCTCAGGGATTACCTTGTAGAGGTCACCAACGATACCGAAGTCAGCAACTTCGAAGATCGGAGCATCTGAATCCTTGTTGATAGCAACGATGATGTCAGATGTCTGCATACCAGCCAGGTGCTGAATAGCGCCGGAGATACCGCAAGCGAAGTAGATCTTAGGCTTTACAGTAGTACCAGTCTGTCCTACCTGGTGTGAGTGATCGATCCAGCCAGCATCAACTGCAGCACGGGATGAACCTACAACGCCGCCAACCTTGTCAGCGAACTTCTTGATGAGTTCGAATCCGGATGCATCGCCGAGTCCTCTTCCGCCTGAGCAGATGATCTCAGCATCAGTCAGTGATACCATTTCCTTAGCGGACTTAACAACGTCCTTGATCTTGATGTGGATATCATCCTCTGAAACTGTAGTCTTAACTTCTACGACTTCACCCTTAGCACCTGGAACAGGTTCTCTCTTCTGCATAACGCCAGGACGAACTGTTGACATCTGAGGTCTAGTTCTTGGGCAAATGATAGTAGCCATCAGGTTACCACCGAATGCAGGACGAGTCTGCTTGATACCAGTTGATGGATCGTCAGGATCCAGAGTTGAAGTATCCAGAGTTGTATTCTTCTGAGCATATTCGATGTAGCTCTTAACCTTAACGTCCAGTCTTGTGCAGTCAGCAGTCAGACCAGTGTTGCATCTAGCAGCGATTCTTGGAGCGAAGTCACGTCCAATGTGAGTAGCGCCGTAGAGTACGATTTCAGGCTTGTATTCATCGATAGCTTCCTTCAGAGCATAAGTGTATGCGTCTGTAGTGTAGTGCTGCAGAACTGGGCTTGCAATCTTGTAAACCTTTTCTGCGCCATAAGCGAAGCATTCGTCGCACAGAGGAGTGATGTCTTCGTCTGAACCGATCAGAACAGCACATACCTGAGTGTCATCACTGATTTCCTTAGCCAGTCTGTATCCTTCGCCGATGAGTTCCAGAGCAACGTTCATGAGCTTGCCGTCTCTCTGTTCTGCAAATACCCATACATGCTTGTAGTCGCCCAGGTCAGCCTGAACTTCTACTTTCTTCTCTTCGATAGCGCCGAACTTACATGAAGTTAAGCACTGGTTACAGAAGTCGCAGCTTGGGCCGATAGCAGCAACCTTACCCAGCTTGTTGCCATCATATGGTTCGAAATAAAATGCATCCTTAGGGCAGCTCTTAAAGCACTGTCCGCATCCTATACATTTTTCTTTGATAATGTTAATAGCCATTTAAGTTTCCTCCTCCTTCTTAGATTACATGCTTACCCTTGAGCTTGATCAGTAAGTTCTTAGCCTGTTCCTTCTCAGTGTCGCCTTCGATCTTAACACCAGGCTGCTTCGGAGCAGGAGTAAATGATCTGAATACGTTTGTAGGTGATGCTTCCAGACCAACCTTAGTCAGGTCAACTTCGATGTCCTTTGCATTCCATGTCTTCATTTCCTTCTCACCATAGATGCCGGAAATAGTCATGTATCTAGGAGTGTTCAGCTCTTTGATAGTAGTCAGCAGGCAAGGAAGAGCAACTTCGATCAGTTCATAACCATCTTCCAGCTGTCTCTTTACTGTAACAGTCTTTCTGTCGTCAGCAATTTCAAACTCTTCAACGTATGATACCTGAGGGAGACCCAGCTTTTCAGCGAGCTGAGGACCAACCTGTGCAGTATCTCCGTCGATAGCCTGTCTACCAGTGAAGATCAGGTCATAATCGCCGTTTTCCTTAACCCATTTCTTAACAGCAGCTTCCAGAGTGTTGGAAGTAGCCCATGTATCTGATCCGCCAACAGCTCTGTCAGATACGAGGATACCTTCGTCAGCGCCCTTTGCGATACATTCGAACAGAAGATCGTTAGCCTGAGGAGGTCCCATTGTGATAACAGTAACATGTACGTCATCAAACTTGTCTTTAATCTGTAATGCCTGTTCCAGAGCATTAGCATCGTCGTTGTTCAGGATGCTAGGAACGCCATCTCTGATCAGTGTACCAGTCTTAGGGTTGATCTTGATAACGTTAGTATCAGGAACCTGCTTTGCACATACGATAATATTAAATGCCATTTGTAATTCCTCCCTATTTCTTATTTACCAAGAACTGATGCAGCGATAACCATCTTCTGAACTTCAGTAGTTCCTTCGTAGATCTCAGTGATCTTAGCATCTCTCATCATTCTTTCAACTGGATAATCCTTCGTGTAGCCATATCCGCCGTGGAGCTGTACGCACTTAGTAGTTACGTGCATTGCAGTCTCTGCAGCGAAGTACTTAGCCATTGCAGCAGCCGGGCCATAAGGCAGGTGCTTGTCTTTCATATCAGCAGCTCTGTAAACGAGAAGTCTTGCAGCTTCGATCTGAGTTGCCAGTTCAGCAACTACGAACTGAAGTGCCTGGAATTTTGACAGGCTCTTTCCGAACTGTTTTCTAGCCTTCATGTACTCAACAGTTACGTCGAGAGCGCCCTGAGCGATACCTAGTGCCTGTGAAGCGATACCGATACGGCCGCCGTCCAGAGTTGACATTGCAACCTTGAATCCTTCGCCGATCTCAGCAAGGAGTCTGTCCTTAGGGATCTTGCAGTTCTGGAAGATAAGCTCAGTAGTTGATGATGCGCAAATACCCATCTTGTCCTCTGTCTTACCAATTGAGAAACCTTCGTCACCCTTTTCAACGATAAATGCGCTGATTCCGTGGTTGCCCTTTGACTTGTCAGTCATAGCCATGACTACGAATACGTCTGCATATCCACCGTTTGTGATGAATACCTTAGCGCCGTTCAGCAGCCAGTAGTCTCCACAGTCCTCAGCTCTTGTCTGCTGTCCGGATGCATCTGTACCAGCGTTTGGTTCAGTCAGTCCGAATGCGCCAAGCTTCTTTCCTGAGAGCAGGTCTGGCAGGTACTTCTGTCTCTGTTCTTCAGTACCCCAGTTGAAGATTGGCCAGCAGCACAGTGAAGTATGAGCTGAGCAGATAACGCCTGTTGAAGCGCACTTCTTTGAAAGTTCTTCAACTGTGATGGCGTATGAGATGTGGTCTCCGCCTGCTCCACCGTACTGTGTTGGGAACGGAACGCCAAGAAGTCCGTACTGAGCCATCTTTTCTACAGTCTCTTCTGGGAATCTATGTTCCGCATCGATGTCTGCAGCAAGAGGTTCAACCTCAGTTTCGGCAAAATCGCGTACCATTTTTCTTACGAATTCTTGTTCCTTCGTCAGTGAAAAGTTCATTATATTGCCTCCTTAATTAATAATAACGTTTGTTATTTTCGTAACAAAACATACCACTGTAATTAAAACATAAAACTCCCCATTTTACAAGGGGAGTTTTGTACTTTCTTACTGTTGAAACTGTACTTTCTTGTTGAATTCAAAAAGTACTATTTTTCCTTCATCGTGCCCTTCCTGTAAGCGGCTACAAGTTCGCTCAATTCGTCCTTTTCACGCTTTAGTTCTTTACCCAGATCAGTGTCTCCTACCAGCATACGCTTCGGCATGTTATTGACGATGGTAATGACCGGAGAATGGAACACCTGCGTGCCGTCCGGCTGCAGCGGACTGTACGGCTTGTGCTCCGAAAGCGCCATGTATCTGGAGTTGATGATGAAGGTGTATCCTGCGATACCCGTCTGCTTTTGATAAGCCTTTGACATACCGCCGTCGATAATGAACAGCTTACCGCCGCCTCTGACAGGGCTCTCGCCGTCCTTGATCTTGACCGGCACATGACCGTTCAGAATGATCGACGTCTTCGGATCCAGACCAAATTCCTCAATGATCTTCTCGCAGATCTCGCGCTTGTTGATCAGTTTGTAATATGGAACCGTGTTTTCCTTATGTGTCTTTTTGTCGGCGATGAAGCATCTCTCAAAGGTCGTCATCTGGTCTTTACCGAAGAGCGGCGACTTGGCGCCGAGCCACAGATACCACATCAGGTCACCGGACCGTCCTGTTTCCTCGGACTCGTCCGGGTTGTAGTAAGCCTTTCGCACCTGATCGTCCAGATAATCCATGTAGGCCTTGCCCTTCGCTGTATGTCCGTTGACCGTACACTCTTCGAACTCACCGTTCTCATCCATTGGAATACAGCCGTGATAGAGCAGATTGTTATTGCATATCGTGTAGAGAGCGCCTTTGGCGAACAGATACCTGATATGCTTTTGCAGTTTCTCGTTCTGGAGGAAGCCTGCCTCGATAGCATCGAGCATGGATTCTTCCTCCGGCGTCAGCTTATAAGGGTCTGCCGGATCTATGGTCGGAAAACAGGTGTCACGCAGCGGGTATTCGCCGCTCGGCAGCGTGATCGTTCCCTTTTCGTAATCGATCTTATCGAGCAAAAGCCTGTGGTCCAGATTATACTCCGGATGGGCTTTGATCCTCTGCCCTTCTACCTTGAACTGGCAAATGCTGATAGCCTTGTTCATCTTGGCGGCAAGCGCGTATTCGACCGGATCGTATTTGTTTTCTTCGATGACCTTCGGCATGAAGAACTCGCACGGGTCGTCTTTATAGACCTGGGCCGCCATGGTTGCCAGCGGTCTCAGATTGAGTCCGTAGCCGACTTCCAGCATGTCGAAGTTATTGTAGCTGATATTCATACGCAGGACGTTGGTGATGCAGGCCCAGTTTCCTGTGGCCGCCCCCATCCAGACGATGTCGTGGTTGCCCCACTGGAAGTCAACATCGTGGAAATTCATCAGGTAATCCATGATCCTGTCAGGATGGCTTCCTCTGTCCCAGATATCTCCAATGATGTGAAGTTTATCTACTGCCAGTCTGCTGATACAGGTGGTCATCTCGTCGATGAAGCTCTCCGCCACATCGTACTCGATGAGAGTATTGATGATCTGGGAGTAATAATTTCCCATGTTGTCCGTGTCGCTTGCGTGCAGGAGTTCGTCAATGATATACGCATATTCCTTCGGCAGTCTTTTACGGACTTTGGACTGGGTGTATTTGTTGGTGACGGACTGCATGATCAGCACCAGCCTGAAGATGCTCTCCCTGCACCACTTGTCAAAATCTTCTTCGGTCTTCTTGCGGCGCTTCATTTCGGCCTTTGCATTGTAGACCAGCGACGCCAGGTCGTTTCTCTCCTCCGCCGTCAGATCCGGACCGAAGATCTCGTCGATCTTGTTTTTGATGACTCCGGAAGCGCTCTTGAGCATATGAACGAACGCTTCGTGTTCGCCGTGAAGGTCGCTCAAAAAGTACTCCGTACCTTTTGGCAAACTCAGAATCGCACTGAGGTTTACGATTTCCTCCGTTGCTGATTCAATGTTCGGATACTGTTTCGCCAGATTCTTAAGTAAGCTCTTATCGACCACGATCCTGCCTCCTATTTCTTTTCTAACAGATAACGTTTGTGATATTTAATACGGACGTACTCCATGATCTTCATGAAGTAATACGGATTGCTTAACCCGCCGACAATGCCGACGATCGGAATGCCCTGGATGAATTTCATCAGCAGCATGTCTATTGCAAAGGCGTCAGCCGTCGCTTCGATCTGCTTCGTCATCTCCTCTTCTTCCGGAATGACCAGGTTCTCGATCAGTTCATTGACCTCGATGTCAGCCTCGACCCAGTCCTCACGTTTTTTGATTGATGCAGCCATCAGCTTGAGGATGAGATAGCGTTCCTCAGGCTTATCATAGTCATAGCCGTATTTCAGTGCGGTTTCATAGATGCTCTTGAGCATATAACCGATGAAAAAGACAATGTCCGGCAGTCCGATGCCAAAAGCACCGAGCCCAACGCCTTCGAGTGTCGTAACGATGGATTTGAACGCATCAGATCTAGCCGCCTCATTTCGCAGCTCTGCCAGTTCCTTCCTGGTCGTACTGATATCGACGCTCACGTTCCTGACGGCATATTCCTGCATCAGTTCTTCCTTGTTAAAAGTCTTCTCGATCACTGTGACGCCGCTGTCAAAAATCACGCCGAAAGCCGCAATAAAAGCGGCCCTGAGATTGCTGTGAATCTTGGGCGGAATTTTGCTCTCCAGCGCTTTCTTCCACGGCAGGTCGCCCTTCATGGCGTCTCTCTGCAGTTCACGCTCGAGCTTGCGAATGTATTTCAGCTCTTTTTCAAAAGCCTTATCTCGTTTTTCTGCAGAAGTCACTGTCATTATTTTTGTTTCTTATCATGAACGTAAACAACGATCATGGCCACAATCAGTATTGCCGCAATTAAGTAAGTTACTATACTGTTCATAAAACGTATTCTCCTTTATGCTCTATGCCCATTATACAATAATATTATATTGCTCGAAAGTGTCTTATCTTGTAAAATATATTAAGAAATGGAGGTAACTACACTATGAAAGTATTAATTGTTTTCATCATCATAGGCATCATCGTTGTCCTCTACGGCGTCACCGGATATAACGGTTTCATGAAAATGAGAAACAAGATCGATGAAGCCTTTGCGACGATGGATGTATATCTCAAAAAGAGATGGGATCTCATCCCGAATCTCGTAAATACCGTCAAAGGTTATGCTGAGCACGAGAAGTCGACACTTGAGTCGGTTACAGCTATGCGAAAGCAGTCCTATGACAGCATGTCTCAGGAAGAAAAGATTGCAGCCAACAAAGAGCTGGGCGCAGGTCTCGGAAGACTCCTCGCGACTGCCGAGGCTTATCCGGATCTCAAGGCCAATGATCAGTTCCTGCAGCTCAGCAAGCAGCTAAACGAAATCGAGACCGATATCGCACAGAGCCGTAAATACTTCAACGCCTGTGTCAGAGAGATGAACACAAAGGTCGATACGTTCCCAAGCAACATCATCGCCAGCCTGTTCCACTTCAAGAAGCGCGGTATGTTCGAGGTCGATGACACTGCTGAAAGAGAAAATGTCAAAGTTGAATTCTAACCCCGTTTCAGGGCGAATGAAAAGAGGTGTCCGTGTGACACCTCTTTGTTTTAGTTATATCCTTTGAATTTTTTTCGCTCCGACTCAGTTGGTTTTAGTACTTCGGCGCTTGCAGGTTTCGGATTATAGACCCTGTAATCGCCATAATCCTGCCAATCTGTCACAGGAATAAAGCCTGACATCTCGTATTTGCCGTCAGCGCCCTTGTTGGTCTTGATCTTAAAGAGATAGTTATCCGTGCCAAGCATTCTCAGAATATATACTACCGTGCACTCCTCCCCTACTTCGGAGCCAACGATTCTAAAAGATTTGATATGCGTTTTCTGTATCCTCTCTTTTACAGCCTTTTCGGCATTCTTATCTCTGTTCGCTGCTTTTGCCATTTACAAGGCCTCCTTTCCTATGACTATATTATGACTATCCTGCTTTAATTTGTCAAATCAGCCCTCCACAGCTTCGCGCCATGCGTCTTCCTTGCCGTCGCGCAGGTCGTCAAGATTGTAAGGTGTAGCCTGATAGAGATAGTAGTTCAGCCAGTTGGAGAACAGCAGGTTCGCGTGACTTCTCCAGCGGAACAAGATCTCATCTTCAGGATCGTCATTTCTGAAATAGTTCGCCGGGATGTTGATCGGCAGGCCTTTGTCCACGTCTCTGAAATACTCGTGCGCCAATGTGGCCTTGTCGTATTCCTGATGTCCGAGAACGAAGATCTGTCTCCCGTTATCCGTCGATATGATGTGCGGACCCGCCTCCTTGGAATCCGCCAGGATTCTCAGTTCCTTGTGGGCTTCAATGTCCTCGCGCAGAATTTTCGTGTGTCTCGAATGAGGTGCGAAGAACACTTCATCAAAGCCCCGGACCAGCGGATTGTTCGGTCTGATAACGCGGTGTTCGAAGACACCGAAGAGTTTCTGGTCCAAAGGCCTCTTCTCGATGCCGTAATAGTAATGCAGTGCCGCCTGCGCGCCCCAGCATATGAACATGTTGCTGTAGACGTGAGTTCTGGCGAAATCAAATAACTCGCAGAGCTCCGGCCAGTAGTCCACATCTTCGAACGGCATCTGCTCGATCGGCGCGCCGGTCAGGATCATGCCGTCATAATACTCATTCTTGATCTCGTCGATCGTCTTGTAGAAGGAAAGCATATGTTCACGGCTGACGTGTGTGGATTCATGGCTGTCCATGCCAACCAGCGTCATCTCGACCTGGAGCGGACTGTTTGCGAGAACTCTCGCCAGCTGCGTCTCCGTATCGATCTTGGTCGGCATAAGGTTTACGATGATGACCTTGAGCGGACGGATATCCTGCGTGTTCGCCCTGGCCTGCTTCATCGTAAATATATTTTCATTCTGCAGCGTTTCCGCTGCCGGTAATGTGTCAGGAATAATAAGTGGCATTTTTACCTCTCTTAAGTGCTAACGATTTTAGATCTTTGCCAGTGCCTGGTCAAAGTCAGCGATAATATCATCTACGGTCTCAAGACCTACGGACAGTCTGATCAGACCCGGATCGATACCGGCTGCAAGCTGTGCCTCTTCTGAAAGCTGTCTGTGGGTCGTGCTTGCCGGATGGAGCACGCTGGTGTGAATGTCGCCTACGTGTACGACGACACTTGCGAGCTGCAGATTCTCCAGGAGTTTTTCCCCTGCTGCTCTGCCGCCCTTAACACCAAAGCTCATGACTGCGCTTGCGCCCTTTGGCAAATATTTCTGTGCCAGATCATAGTATTTATCTCCAGGAAGTCCCGGGTAAACGATCCAGTCGACCTTCGGGTGATGTGCCAGGAACTCGGCTACAGCCTTTGCATTCTTCACATGACGCTCCATTCTGACGTCGAGGGTTTGCAGACCCTGATGAGTCAGATAGGCGTTCATCGGCGCCATAGTGCATCCCAGGTCTCTGACGAGAACCGCCTTGAGTCTGGTGCAAAATGCCGCCTCACCGAACGTCTCGTAGAAGTTCAGTCCATGATAACTCTCGTCGGGAGCTGCCATGCTTGGAAACTTCAGGTTTCCGTCAGCATCCTTGACTGTCCAGTCGAAGGTACCGCTTTCGATAACGCATCCGCCAACACTCGTTCCATGTCCGTCTGCGAACTTGGTCGTCGAATGGGTGACGATATGCGCGCCGTATTCGATCGGTCTGCAAAGAGCCGGCGTCGCGAGTGTATTATCAACGATGAATGGTACGCCCATCTCATTTGCAGCCTTTGCGAACTTCTCCAGATCCAGCACGCTCAGGGCCGGATTGCCCAAAGTCTCACCAAAGAGAGCCTTTGTGTTCGGTCTGGCTTTTGCAACGATCTCTTCGAGCGGCAGATCTTGATCAATAAACTCAACATCGATACCCAGCTTTCTGAGGGTTACGTTGAACAGATTGTAGGTGCCTCCATAGATGTTGGTGCCACTCAGGATGTGGTCTCCCGCTTCTGCAATATTCAGGATCGCGATCAGGTTTGCAGCCTGTCCGGATGAAGTCGCCATACCTGCAGTTCCGTACTCAAGAAGCGCCATCTTCTGCTCGAGGGCATCGACGGTCGGACTTCCGAGTCTGGTGTACATGTGGTTCGGGCTCTCCAGATCGAACAGTTCAGCCACATCGTGTGCGTTGTAATATCTGTAAGTTGTACTCTGTATGATCGGCAGATTCTGCGGCTGTGCGCTCTCTGCCTTATACGCGCCGTGTACGCAGCGTGTTTCAAATCCCTTGTTGTTCATTGTATTCTCCTGTTTTTTATTAGACTCCCAGCTGCTTGCCCTGCGCGTAGTCCGAATTGACGTGCATGAAGCTGCCCGTTGACATGGCCAGACATTTTCCGGTTTCCTCGTCAAAAGCCTTTGCCATCAATCTGATCACGCGGCTTCCGACCTGGACCGCCTCGGATTCAACGATGAATGACTTGCCTCTGAACGGGCTGAGAAAACTAATGGTCATGTCCGATGTGGACACACTGTCCGTCGTCAGCGCGATGGCGTTGATTCCCATAGTCGTGTCCATCATGGCAGAAATAACACCGCCGTGGACCTCTCCCCTGCCGTTGTCTTCCCACTTGAACTTCTTGAATCTCACGCGGCACGACATCCTTTCCGGATCGCAGTCGACAAACTGAGGGTCGATCATGTCATTGAGCATCCCAAAGCCATAACCCTTGATCTCGCTGATAATATCCTTTACATTTTTCTCGAAATCAATGCTTTTACTCTTGCTAGGCATATTAAATCCTCCTGTTTAAAATACATAGCGATTATATCATAAAAAACAGTTAAAAATATAGTTAAATTGCAGTTCTCTACCAAAGAAAAGGGATAAGTTTGCGGGTTTTTTGCCTGTATTCCCGATATGCCTCTCCAAAGTCCTCTTCGAGGCGCTTTTCTTCCCTGTTGACCTGTATCATCATGATGGCGAAATACAGCACAAAAATCACTGCTGCCTGCCAGGAATGCAGGAATATGACGATTCCCAGATAGTAAATAAAGACGCCGAGAAGCATTGGGTTTCGACAGATCTTATAAGGACCATCCGTCATGAGCTCGCTGGTGCGCGGCGCCACCTCGTGGTTAAAAGCATCCATCGGATTGCCTTTGCCCACCAACTTCATGTAGACGATGGACCAAATGCTCAAAGCGATGCCGCAAACAGCGAGGACGATCAATACGACCGTCAGCACGACACCTGCTCCTTCTAACAAGCCGCCGGACGCCTTCCACATGATCCATGGGATCAGAATGATAAACAGGATGAGTCCTATAATGTATCCAATAATATCTCTCATTTCTATTTCCTGGACAGAAGCGCTACGCACTCCGTGTGTCTGGTGCAAGGGAAATTGTCGAATGGTTTGACAGACACGGTCTCGTAACCGTAGTACTGCATGTAATAGAGGTTCTCGACCAAAGTCTTCGGGTTGCAGCTGATATAGACGATCTGGTCAACGCCGTAACTGATGATCTTATCCATGGTATCTGTGGACATGCCTACCCGCGGCGGGTCGACCACGATGACCTCCGGCTTCTCGTCCAGCGTTTCCAAAACCTTGAAACAGTCACCGGCGATGAATCTGCAGTTAGTCAGTCCGTTTTCGGAAGCTGCAGCCTTTGCGGCTTCCACAGCTTCTTCCTTGATCTCGATGCCGACGGCTTCCGACGCCTTGCGGGCAAGAACCTGCGTGATGGTTCCCGTACCGCAGTACAGGTCAAAGGCCTTCTTGTTTTCGAAGTCATCGATCAGATCGAGAGCGTAAGTGTATAGATTCTCCACAGCCTCTACATTGGTCTGGAAGAACGAAAAGGCGCTGACATTGAACTTCAGTCCCATGATCTCCTCATGATAATAATCGCGTCCATAGAGCACGCGCAGTTCGTCGCAGTATACTGCGTCCGCCAGTCTGTCGTTGATGGTGCGCAAAACCCCGACCACCTGATTCTCCAGCGGCAGACCGAGTATCATCTCAACATAACCTGCCTCATCAAAGCCCTCTTCCGAGCTTGTGCAGACGTTGATAAGCAGTTCGCCCGTCCTGACGCCCCTTCGCACGATGAGATGACGCATGAGCCCGGTATGACGTTTCTTATGGTAGTGGGTGTATCCGCGTTCCTGTACGAATTCCAACGTTCCACGGAGGACTTTATTAAAATCCTCGTGGACCAGCTGGCACTCATCGACCGTCACGATGGACATGAAGTGGCCTTTCTTGTGCATACCGAGCGTCGTCGGACCGTCCTTTTGCATGTCGCCGAAGGTGTACTCCATCTTATTTCGGTAGCCGTAGCGCTGCGGTGCAGGCTGGATCGGCAGGAGCAGGTCCTCCGAAAAGCCCTTTTTCGCAAGAAGTGCTTTCACCTCACCGTATTTGTTTGCAAGCTGCTCTTCATAAGGTACGCCCTGATAAACGCAGCCGCCGCAGCTCTCAAAATCTCTGCATATTCCATTGTCAGGGCTGGCGCCCGGCTGTCTGTCGCGATCAAAATTCTCCGTAGGCATCAAAGAACTCCTTCTTGTATTCCAGGAAGCGGCCTTCTTCGATCGCTTCTCTGATTTTCGTCATGGTGCTTACCAGGAAATGCAGGTTATGGTATGACATCAGCGTGGCTGACATCAGTTCATTGCTCTTGAACAGGTGTCTCAGGTAAGCCTTTGAATAATTCCTGCAGGTGTAGCAGTCGCAGTTCGGATCCAGCGGTTCGAAGTCGCGTTCGTATTTCGCGTTTTTTATGTTGACCTTGCCCTGGGATGTCATGGCCATGCCGTGTCTGGCAATTCTCGTCGGCAGGACGCAGTCAAACATGTCGACGCCTCTCTCGACGCCTTCAAACAGGCAATCCGGACTTCCCACGCCCATGAGATAGCGAGGCTTATCCTTTGGCAGATAGTCAACGCATTCGTCCATGACGTCGTACATGATATCTTTTGGCTCGCCAACGCTTAAGCCGCCGATCGAATAGCCCGGAAGATCCATTTCAACGACCTGTTCAGCGCTCTGCTTCCTGAGGTCTTTGTAGACGCCGCCCTGCATGATGCCGAAGAGGCTCTGGTTCACACCCTCTCCCAGAATCTGGCTCTCACCGCCATGCTGCTCGCAGTATTCTTCGTGATACTTCTTGCAGCGGGCAAGCCACCTGGTAGTCAGTTCCAGAGAGTCCTTGACATATCTTCTGTCGGCCGGGTACGGAGCGCATTCATCAAAGGCCATCATGATATCGGAACCCAGGCTGTGCTGGATCTCAATGGATTTCTCCGGAGAGATGAAGTGCTTCGATCCGTCGATATGGGATCTGAAATCAACGCCCTCCTCGCGGATCTTACGCATGGCGCCGAGACTGAACACCTGAAATCCGCCGCTGTCCGTCAGAATCGGCAGGTCCCAGTTCATGAACTTGTGCAGACCGCCCGCTTCCCTTACCACATCGTGTCCCGGTCTGAGATACAGATGATAGGTGTTGCTCAGAATGATCTGCGCACCGAGTTCCTTCACGTCTTCAGGCTTCATGCCTTTGACGGTCGCCGCCGTTCCTACAGGCATGAAAATCGGCGTCTCGATCACGCCGTGAGGCGTGATCAGGCGTCCGCGTCTGGCCTTTGTTCTATCGTCTGTTTTTAATAATTCAAAAGTAACTGCCGGCATAGTGCCTCCTATTCGATAAACATGGCGTCTCCGTAGGAGAAGAATCGGTACTCCTCCTCCACCGCCTCTTCGTAGATCTTCAAAATCTTTTCCCGGTCGTACAGGGCCGAAATGAGCATGATCAGCGTCGATTTCGGCAGATGGAAGTTGGTGATCAGGCTGTCGATGATCTTGAATTCATAGCCCGGATAAATAAAGATGCCCGTGCTGTTGTCGCCCTCTGCGACCTGCCAGCAGCCTGCTTCCTCGTCAAATTGCGCTGCGCTCTCCACTGTCCTGCAGGATGTGGTGCCGACACTGATGACGCGTCTGCCCTCCCGTTTGGCCCGGTTGATGGTCTCCGCAGCCTCATGTGAAATGCTGTATTCCTCAAAATGCATGGAATGCTCTTCTATATTCTCCACTTTTACCGGCCGGAATGTACCGATGCCCACATGCAGCGTGACATAAGCCAGTTCAACGCCTTTATCCCTGGCCTTTTGCAAAAGCTCGTCAGTGAAGTGCAGCCCCGCCGTCGGTGCAGCCACAGACCCTTCTTCTCTGCAGTAGACCGTCTGGTATCTGTCCTTGTCCTCGTCGCCTGCCGGTCTCTCGATGTATGGTGGCAGCGGCATGCTGCCGATCTCTTCCAAACGCTCCATAAAGATGCCGTCATAGCTGAAACGCGCGATTCGAGTTCCATCCTTACCGTAGCCGATGATGTCCGCCTTGAGAAGCGGTCCGTCAGGAAGATCGCTTCCCGGACCGCTGAAAACCACTGCATCGCCCGGATTCAACCGTTTGCCCGGTCTGACCATGGTTTCCCATTCGTCACCCTGTAGCCGTTTGGTAAGCAAAAACTCGACCCTGGCCCCCTTGACGCCCGGCATCTTGGATTCCTTGATGCCGAATAGCCGTGCCGGGATGACCTTAGAGTCGTTCAGCACCAGGCAGTCACCCTCATGCAGATACTCGAGGATGTCAAAAAAGTGCCTGTGTTCGGTGCTGCCCTCTCCCCAGGTTCCATCGGGAAGTTTTTGTCTGTGTACAACAAGAAGCCTGGAACTGTCCCTACGGTCAGCAGGCTTCTGTGCAATCAGTTGTTCTGGTAATTTGTAGTCAAAATCTTCTATTCTCATATGTCAATCGTCATTTGGCCGTCATCCTGGTCGTCATACTCGATGCCAAGGTGTTTATACGCCTTTTTCGAGACGACTCTGCCGTTTTTGGTTCTGTTCAGGAGTCCCGCCTGTATGAGGTATGGTTCGTATACGTCCTCTATGGTTACGCGTTCTTCGCCGATGGCCGCTGCGATGGTATCGATTCCTACAGGGCCGCCGTCAAATCTGTGTATGATGGTCTGGAGGATCTCTCTGTCCAGATTCTCAAGTCCCAGATAGTCCACACCAAGCGCGTCGAGGGCTTGTCTGGTGATATCTATGTCGATGTTTCCGTCCCCTTTGACCTGTGAAAAGTCGCGGACGCGTTTCAATATCCTGTTGGCGATTCTCGGCGTTCCTCTGGACCGCTTGGCCATTTCGTCCACAGACGGCTCATCAACGCTCACACCGAGGAGACTTGCCGTTCTCCTGATGATCTCTGCCAATTCATCCTTCGTATACATCTCAAACTTGCAGCTGACACCGAATCGGTCTCTGAGCGGTGCGCTGAGGCTTCCTGCTCTGGTCGTCGCTCCAATCAGGGTAAATTTGGCGATGTCAAGCCTGATGGACCTTGCCGACGGGCCTTTGCCAATGATAATGTCAAGGGCGTAGTCCTCCATGGCTGAATACAGCACCTCTTCAACAGATCTATTAAGTCTGTGGATCTCATCGATAAAGAGAACGTCATTCTCGTTCAGATTCGTCAGGATCGCTGCCAGATCGCCTGCGCGCTCGATGGCCGGTCCCGAGGTGATTCTGATATCGACGCCCATCTCGTTGGCGATGATGCCTGCAAGGGTCGTCTTGCCCAGTCCCGGAGGCCCGTAAAACAGCACATGGTCCAAAGGCTCATGCCTCATTTTAGCTGCGTCGATGAAGACCTTGAGGTTATCTGTCACAGCGCTCTGACCGATGTAATCGTCCAGCGTCTGCGGTCTTAACGTGAATTCGGCCCGTTCCTCACCGTGCCCCAGTTCTGCAGATGTGATTCTTTCTTCGTAATCCATATATATTCTCCGTTAGAACAGATTCTTAAGTGCGAGTTTGATATATTCTTCTGTCGAAAGGTCTCTTTCCTTGATGCCAGCGAGCGCGCTGGTAGCCTCTCCTCTGGAGTATCCGAGTGCGATGAGTGCGTTGATCGCCTCGCCTCTTCCCCCTGCAAAGGCCTGGTCAACCGCTGCGATTTCGTCGGCTGCGGACCCGATAATACCATCAGCTGTGCTGAACTTATCCTTCAGTTCAAGTACGATACGTTCCGCTGTCTTCTTGCCGATGCCGTTGGCTCTCGTAAGAGACTTGGAATCCTCAAATACGATTGCCTCTTTGAGTTGATCTGATGTAAATGATGAGAGAATCGAAACGGCCGCCTTCGGTCCAACGCCGCTGACGCCGATGAGTTTCTTGAACAGATCCAGTTCTCCTTTACCCGAAAAGCCAAACAAGCTGATATCGTCCTCTCTGACGATCATCGATGTATAGACTGTAACCTCCTCGCCTTCCTGTGATAGGTAGGCAGACGAGTTAGCAGGTACATTTACATAATATCCTACTCCGTTAACATCTATAACGATGTATCCGTCGCCCTTTTCAGCGAGCGAACCTCTTAAAAACCCAATCATGTTATTATCCTTTATTCATTGAATCCAGTTATTTCAACCCTGCGAACAGTCTAGCGCTGTCTGCAGCATGACCATGGCAAATGGCTGCAGCCAACGCATCCGCTGTATCGTCCGGTTTCGGTACTTCTCTCAGGTTCAGCATGGTCTTGACCATGAACTGCACCTGTTTCTTGTCGGCTCTGCCGAATCCGACCAAAGCCTGCTTGATCTGGAGCGGCGTGTACTCGGCGATTTCCAGACCGCCTTTCACACATGCGAGAATCGCAACCCCGCGGGCCTGCCCTACGTAGATGGCAGTCTTGGCGTTGTTATTAAAGAATAGTTCTTCAATGCTTGCGACGTCCGGCTTTTGCTCCTCGATGATCTCGCGCAGACCGTCGTAGAGACACTCCAGTCTTTCCTGCATGGGCATGTCTTTGTCTGTAGTGATGGCGCCGTAATCGCAGACCGTGAATTTGTTTCCGTGTTTCTCGATAACGCCGTATCCGAGGATGGCGTAACCGGGGTCGATTCCCAGTATTTTCATAGCTGCTCCCTGCTTCATATTTGCATACAAATTATACCATGAGAACATATGTTTGTAAACTACCCGTTACAATTTTAAACAATTGCATGACTTTATACACATATATGTTATAATGTATACAGAATATTTGTTGATAGCACCAGAGAAGGGGTTAACTTCAGAGGGAGGTAAAAGTGAGAATTTCAAGGCAGAATAAGATTTTAGAACTGATCGACAAACATGAGATTGAGACGCAGGATAAGTTGGTCTCAAT
>JAFRVY010000106.1 GCA_017438285.1 Bacillota bacterium | reverse complement strand
GTCTTCCATGATCACAATGCCGTCACGCACAATGCGGATAAGGGACTGCCTCGTGACCTTTCCGTCCTGAATGTAAGAACCTGCGATGATGCCGACTCCGGGGACCTTGATGGCCTGGCGGACTTCCGCGTGGCCGAGGAGGTTCTCCTTGTATGTGGGGGCGAGCAGGCCTTTCATAGCCGCCTTGACTTCTTCGATACATTCATAGATGATGCGGTAGGTCCTGATGTCGACACCCTGTCTTTCTGCTGAATCGAGGGCCGTCTTGTCAGGTCTGACATTGAAGCCAACGATTATCGCGGAAGACGAAGCAGCCAGCATAACGTCGGATTCGGTGATTCCCCCGACTGCGGAATGGATCACGCGGACCTTGACTTCCTCGTTTGACAGCTTTTCCAGTGAGGACTTGACGGCTTCTGCAGATCCGCCAACATCTGCCTTAACAATGATGTTGAGTTCCTTTACACCTGCCGCCATGGCGGAGAAGAAATCATCCAGGTTGACCTTTGAATTCTGTTTGAACAGGTCTTCCTTTGCCTTGGCTCTACGCTGTTCGGTGAGTTCACGCGCCATTCTCTCGTCTGCAACGGCGTTGAACTCATCGCCGGCAGTGGGAACTTCGGAAAGACCCGTGATCTCAACAGGAACAGAGGGTCCGGCGGTCTTGAGTATTTTTCCTTTATCGTCCGTCATAGCGCGTACACGTCCTACGGAAGTGCCTGCAATGACGATGTCTCCGGATTTCAGGGTGCCGTCCTGTACGAGCACCGTGGCAACAGGGCCGCGGCCTTTGTCCAGTTTTGCTTCTATGACGACTCCCTTTGCTCTCTTGTGGGGATTTGCTTTGTATTCCTTGACGTCTGCTATAAGGAGGATGTCCTCAAGGAGGTCATTGAGCCCCATACCGGTCAGGGCTGACACGGGGACGCACATGATGTCTCCGCCCCATTCTTCCGGGACAAGATCATATTTTGTCAGTTCTGTCTTGACCTGTTCAGCATTTGCGTGGGGTTTGTCCATTTTGTTGATCGCGACGATGATATCTACACCGGCAGCTTTCGCATGGTTAATGGCCTCTACTGTCTGCGGCATAATACCGTCGTCTCCCGCGACCACCAGGATAGCAATATCCGTAGCCATCGCTCCTCTGGCACGCATGGCAGTGAATGCTTCATGTCCCGGAGTATCGAGGAACGTGACTTCACGGCCGTTTACAGTAACTCTGTAAGCACCGATATGCTGCGTGATGCCGCCTGCCTCGCCCGATGTGACGTTTGTATGGCGGATGGCGTCCAGAATGGATGTCTTGCCGTGGTCAACGTGTCCCATTACACAGACGACAGGTGCACGTATTTCCAGATTTTCCTCGGATTCCGGCTCTTCGCTGAAGAGCTGTTCCTCTATCGTGACTTTGACTTCCTTAGTTACTATTGCCCCGAGCTCATCCGCGACAAGATATGCGGTATCATAGTCGACTTCCTGATTAACGCTCGCCATGACGCCCATGAGCATAAGTCTCTTCATACAATCCGCAGCAGTGATCTTCAGCCGCTGAGCAAGTTCTCCGACTGTGATGGAATCCGGAATGGACGCCTTGAGAGGAGCTTTTTTTGCTTTTTCAAGGTTTGCCTTGCGGAGTTTGTCCATCGCGAGGCGTTCCTTGTCAGGTCTCTTGCCTCCCGGACGCACATCCGGTTTGTCATTCTTTTTCTTGAGCTTCTGCTTGTTGGAGCGGCTGTCGTCGATATCGCTGCTGTACGAATCAAGCTTTTCGTCATATTTGGAAAGGTCTACTGACGACGTGCGCGTATCAATGACTCTGACACCGCCGGTTCTCTTCTTTTCGACTCCCTGCTCGATCACCGGCTTCGGCTGAGGTTTTATCGGAGCCCTGTCACTTATGTTTGCTCTCTGCTGAGGTTTGCCAAAGGATGACTTCTGCTGGCCTTGTCCGCCGCGCCCCTGGTTCTGCTGATAGCCCTGCCCCTGCGGACGGCTGCCGTATTGCGGACGGTTTCCACTTTGCTGAGGCTGCTCCTGGATCTTATTCTGCTGATTGTTGAGATTGGGATTTCTGAGTCTTTCCTCAGCCTCAGCTTTTCTCCTGGCCGTGATCTCAGCACGTGCTTTTGCCTCAGCGTCTTTGGCTGCCTTAGCCTCCGCTTCCTTTTTGGCTCTGGCTTCGGCTTCAGCTTTTGCCTTGGCTTCAGCTTCCGCTTTCTTACGGGCTTCCTCTTCGGCTTTTGCCTTTTCTTCTTTTTCTTTTAAGGCTCTGGCTTCGGCCTCTTTCTTTTCCCTTTCGGCAGCCTGTTCAGGCGTTTCAGGCAGAACTATCTTGGTCGTTCCGTTGATATACCCTTCGATATCCTTGATTATCGCCGATTTCAGCAGCTCTGTGAAGAGCAGGCTGAATTCGTCATTTTCCAGGGAGCCGGAGG
>JAFRVY010000105.1 GCA_017438285.1 Bacillota bacterium | reverse complement strand
CCCAGGCAAGGCTGGCATCATTGAGAACGGTGAGACCGTTGTTGTAGTCCTCAACCATTTTCTCAGCTTCGGTCTGCCTGTGCGTTGCGTCGTACCATCGGGACTCCATTTCATCAATGGTTTTGTCAATGCTCTCGGGATGAACATGGCAGGAATAGTAACCGGCCGCATCAAGGAACTGATCGCGGCCGTGTTTCTTATAGATTCCATACACCGATTTCATTTTTCCGTGTGCCAAAGTTCATCACCTCACATCGTCATCCCTTGGAAGGGTTCTTCTTCCAGATCGTCTTCTTCGATGGCATCATCTACGCTTACAATCTGCTCGTTCTGGAAGAGCTGCCGTGCCATTGGGATATATGCGGTATAGCGGGCATAGTCGTATCCCTGCGGATCGACAAGGATGCCGTCATCGACACCTTCGCCGAGCACCAGCATGCACGGGATGGCATGGAACGCATCTGTCTTCAGATCTGGAAGATGCTCTTTGATAAAGTCGTGATCTGCAAGAGGATTGAACTGGAAATCATAGAACTCCGCATTGGAGAGTTCCACGATGCAGGCGACATCACAGCGCGTTGGCTGGATTTCCTCCTGCTTGCTTCGGAGCTGCGCATTAATCAGCATAGGCACCTCCGTCACATGGAAGGCACCTGCGGAAGATCATCATCAGAGAGGGCTTCCGCCGGTACTTCATCATGTTCATCGTAGATATTACAGCCCATGAGAGAGACAAGGTTCATTGCTCCATCAATGCCGCCCTGTTGACAGTTTGGACAGTGTTCCAAGTGATAGGTCATCTCGATAACGTCCTCCGTCATAATCAGCTCATTGATTTCCTCTCTCTGGCGTAATTCTTCTTCGAGCATTTTCCCGTTTTCGTTAACGTCAGTAACTTGCTCGCCAAAATGATAATACAGCTCATCATAGGAAACAGACCAACGTCCATCGGTCGTATGCTCAGTGCCTTCACGCACGGCGTAGTCAACGAGCATTTTCAGTTTGTTTTTATCCATATCTTACCTCACAATCAAAAATAGAGCCGATACGATCAGATCACTGACCGTATCGGCTGTAGTAGACGCTGCCGTTAGCAGCACGCTGTGCTTGCACGGTTTCGCCTTGATCAAGCGGTGCTTCGAAGTTGAACAGTACATAGTCGGAAGCCTCCCGAACCGATTTCGCATTCTTCAGTGCAGATAGTACACCTGGGAACTTTGTTTCCAGCTCGTCGCAGAGGAAAGCCAACTGCATATCGAGATCCGCAATGGAACAGCCTCGTTCATTGGCAAATGTAAGGAGCGGCGTTTTCCGATCCTCGACCGTCCACTGCGCTAATCCGTAGCCCGCACTGTCGGATGTGAAGTTAGTGTAGCTGCCGCTGTCCACGGCCTGCGTATAGGACGCATCTGAATACCCGAGAGATTCCTCATAGCTGTTCTGCAGGTTGTTGGGATGCAATCCGCTCTCAGCATAGAGATTGCCCATCAGTCCTGCCACACCGTAGGGGTTTCCGATCTTGGCATAGAGAACCTCCCAAATGTGGTCTTCATCGGGAGCTTCCGTGATATCGTTGTCGTAATAAGTGATATACGGAATCTTCAGCCAGTGCGTCCAACCGCTGTTGCCGATTGGCGTCTGGATGACGCCCACTTTCGTTCCGCTGGCATGGATGACCTGGCCGTTTCCGATATAGATGCCGATATGCCCTTCATGCCAGACAGCAAGCCCGGGAATTTCCGGGATCGTATCGATAGTCCCTTTTTCTTCTGCATTCGAATACATGGTATCGGCGCCGATATCCGGCATACCGTTTGTGCCGTACTCGATCTTGCCAGTCTCAGGATCGAACCATCCATATCCCTTGATGAGTCCGATGCAGTCTGCTGTTCGACCGCCGATCCAGTGTTCTTCTATGAAGTCTGCATAGCCGCCGACCTCATCGGGATACTGCTCGGCTTTCGCCTTATACAAGCTCCGTGTCAGGACTTGTCCGTAGGTTCCCCAAACGTAGCCCCAGCCTCTGGAGTAAGCGTTCTTTGCCCATTGCACGAGATCCAAATTGTTCTTGGTGCTCGGATCGATATATCCCGCCGTCGAGATATACACGGCTCGGATCGCGCTCATCACCTTTGTGAATTCATCAACAGACAGGTTTGTGCCGAAGGCCGAATTTACAGCAGAGATCAACTGCGCGTCCGTCTGCCCGTCAGCAAAGCAGCCGACAAGTTTGTCCACAAAGCCGTCCGCCTCAGAATAGTCAGAAAGCGCAAGCACATATAGTACCTGCGCCTCCTTGACTCGCTGATTATCAAAGCCAGCCTCAGTCATCCTGTCTTCAATCTCATACATGAGATCTTCTACCCGCTGTAGCTTTGCCTGTTCTTCCGCAGATAAGTTCTGCACGACAAGTGTCTGCAGTCGATTCGCATCAATGTTGATATCACCATTGAAAATTGCGATGATCGCAGCAAGGGGCATCACAAGAATGATGAGGATGCCGAGGATTATTCCGAGAACGACTTTTCGAGCCTTCTTGTCGGTCAGTATGGCGACGACAATCTTTTTGAGTGCCGCCGCTACTGTTGCGCTCATTACCGACCTCCGGCTTTGCCAAACAGGGCGGCCTTATAGTCGGGAGCGATGACCTGCAGAAGATATCGCTCGTTGCCGCACCTGAACAGGCAGGTACCTCTCTCGGGATATTTGATGAGCTCGAACTCAGAAGGCTCCACCTGCAAGGCGTCCATATACTCCTTGGGGTTGATCTGACCGGCATTGAAAAGGAACT
>JAFRVY010000012.1 GCA_017438285.1 Bacillota bacterium | reverse complement strand
GCCCTGGCCCTGGTCCTGGCCCTGGAGTTACTCCAGCAGCTCCGACCGTAGTACCTGATGAGCCGGCACCGGCAGCTGAGCCTGAGACAGTCATCCCTGATGAGCCGACACCTATGGCTGAAGGCACATGGGCTCTGATCAACTTGATCTCGGCAATCGTCACAGCACTCGGCGCAGTCATCGCACTCTTCCGCAAGAAAGAGGATGAAGATGAGGACGAGGACAACATGTACAAGGAAGAGGATGAAGACGACAACAGGGGCAAGAAAATGCTCGCTGCTAAGATCGCCGGAGCACTCGCAGGAGTTGCTGCACCGATCACATTCTTCCTTACCGAGGACATGAGCCTGCCGATGGCTATGATCGATAAGTGGACAGTCCTGATGCTGGTTATGCTGGCAGTTCAGGTTGTCGCAGCGGTCTTCAACAAGAAGGCATCGGAACTCGATGACGACGAGGAGACAGCTGAGGAAGCAGCTAACTAAAAACGGATAAGCGTTAATCGCTGAACCAAACCAAACAATACGGGAGATAGCCTAAATGGCTATCTCCCGTTTTATTAGTTGTGCGAAAACGATATTATTATAGTAGAAAACTAAGAGGCGACTGAAAGGCTGCCTCTTTTTTGCTTTTTGAAAAATCGTTGAAACAGCTTGTTCACGACCTTCAATAAAAGCAAGATGACGCTTATAAATGACGGTTAAAATGACGCTTCGATAATTAATATGTATATGGATGAAGGCGCAAAGTATGCGGTTTCGACAGCATTAGTGCGCTCAGCACCACTGACAGAGGGGTGGTCATAACAGCCAACCCGTTGGAAACACTGGGTTTGAGAAAACAGTGGCAATAGGATCATCTGGGCCGGAAAACCGTGTCCGAAGGATCTGTCAAGTTGCAAGCCTGATAACAAAATGACGATCAAAATGACGGTTAAAACCGTAAACTAAAACTGTAAGAAAAAGCGAGATAAATAATAAAAGTTGGAAGGAGAAATAAAATGAAAAGCAACAACTTACTTAGAAGAATCGTAGTATTCCTCATGTGCATGGCAATGACACTGTCATATATGCCGGCTTCATTCTACGCATTTGCGCAGGATGGTGAGGAAGCTGCTGCAGAGCCTGAGAAGCAGGCAGAGCAGATCGTAGAAGAAAAGAAGGAAGATATCAAGGAAACAGCTAAGACAGAAGAAAAGGTCGCAGAGCCTGAGAGGAAAGAAGAAACCAAGTCAGAAGAGAAGCTTGAGGCCGCTGAGATGCAGCAGCTCGTAAAGGAAGAGTCCGCTGCAGTCAACGAAGCTGAAGCAGCTAAGGACGAGGCTGAAGAGGAGAAAGCCGTAGAAGAAATTGCAGTAGAACAGGAGCCTGTAAAGCCTGCTGTGACTCTGGCAAAGACTATATATGTTACATATCACTTCTATCAGAAGAATGCTGATGGTAACTATGTAGAAGCAAGAAGCATCAAAAGAAGCGTAACATCCGGCAACAGCACTACAAGCATCACTCTCGCAACAGCAAACACATATGTTAAGAACACAAAGCTGAGCGGAGATGGCAACATGGTTACCGAGTTCGCAAAGACCTGGAAAGATGCAAAGGGAAATGCTCCGGCATTTCCGCTCACAATGAGCTACGAGGAAGCGGGCGGCATCACAGAAGACGGCAAGAACGTTGATGTAAACCTCTATGCTGAGTATGTATCCCACCCGGCTTCGGTAAATCTGACCATCAGATACTCGGACATCATGAGCTCGACTGGCGCAGTTGCAGATAAGGAATCGACTTCATCTGTCGGCTGGGGAAACGGCTCCACGATTAAACTCAAGAAGCTTGAAAGCAGCACGGGAGTTGTCAAAGGCAATTCGATGTATGCCAACTTCACATACAACGGCAGGCGCTATGTATACACCGGCGAGTGGGAAGCAAAAGACAGCAACGGAAACAGCTTCACAGTAGATTCCGCCACAAGTATTTCGATAAAGGCCGCAGCAGGCGGATCCGAAGGGACCAATTATAAGCTCGAGAAGGATCTCACATTCACATTCTCACCGATATACGAGATCACAGAACTTCCGGGACTTGATCTGAATTACATAGACAACGTTTCGACAGGATCCGGATCATGGTCCAACAAGAACGCAAACGGTATCCGTTCCGCATTCACATCGCTCACGCACGAGTTCAGAGATCCGTCGGTAAAATCTCCGGAACTCTCGAAGCACTACATATTCCTCTACTGGGAAGATGACGATACAGGGGCACAGTACGATGCAGGCGAGAAGGTCACTATCACTGCGGGTGAGGGCATAAAAAAAGTAAGCTTCCACGCATGGTGGCAGCCATCGGTCACAGTCAACTACTTCGTAAATGGTGAGCTGGTAGAGTCCAAGGAGAGCTTTGATGAAAAGATCGCAGCATACGGATTCGAGCCTGAAAAGATTGAAGGCTATGACTTCACAGGATGGTATGCAGGCAGCGAGAAAGATTCTGAAAAAGTAGCTGAGGGAACGGAATATGAGGCACCTGCCATCACAAGAGATGCTGTAGATCAGAAGGTAATCAACCTTTACGCAGGATTCGCAGAAATCAAGAAGGACGAGCCTGTTGTTGAGCAGCCGGAAGCCCCTAAGACAACACCTGACAAGGGCAAGAATACTAAGACTGTAGCAAAAGTTGCAGAGGAAACAACTATCGTTGAGGATACTGTACCTACAACAGCACCTACAGCAGAAATGGTCAACATTGCAGACGACAAGACTCCTCTCGCGGAGGGTACATGGGCACTGGTCAACCTGATCGCAGCTATCGTCACAGCACTCGGCGCAGTGATCGCGATCCTTCGCAGAAAAGAAGAGGAAGACGAAGATGATATGTACAGAGCTAAGGATGAGGACGACAACAGAGCTAAGAAAATGCTCGCGGCCAAAATCACAGGAGCTCTTGCGGGAGTTGCAGCACCGATCACATTCTTCCTGACAGAAGACATGAGCCTGCCGATGGCAATGTTCGACAAGTGGACAGTACTGATGGTAATCATGCTGGCGGTCCAGATCCTGGCAGCAGCACTCAACAAGAAGGCTTCTGAAATCGAAGAGGACGGCATGGAGACAGCTGAGGAGGCAGCTAACTAAGAATAGGGCACAGTAACACTCAGTGAGGCGGCTGAAAAGCCGCCTCACTTTTGCTTTTTGATAAACATGCTGGAAACCCTGGGTTTTGACATTAAGTCAAAGCACAATGACGCTTTAATATGACGGATAAAATGACGCCATGTAATGTAATGTGTATATGTGAGAAGAGGCGGAGCCATTGGCTTCAGCAGGTTTGTCATACACATTTTTAAAACGTTGAAAAAGCTCAAAAAAACCAAAAAGCCTTGAAAATACTGACGGAACTAATGACGCTTTTGGTGATAGTATTTGGTAAATTAAAGGAGTATGGGAAAGACTTTGTCAAGTCACCGGACCAACACATTGTTGACGAACAAAATGACGCTTTCTACACAAAACTCATACATTATTGAAGAAAATAAAGAAATATTAAGAAAAGGCGAGCATTTTGTGTAGGTTGTGTGATAGAATTTTATACCAAGTAAAATTGCACTATTGCAGTTAACAATGCTAACTTTTTAACTCAATATAACAATAATTTACTATATCAAGTGAAGGAGAAGGGCAATATGAAAAGCAACAAATCTATTAAACGATTCCTGGCTTTTCTTCTGTGCGCGGCAATGATCATCACTTATATGCCATCGCCTAGAATGGCATTTGCTGATGAAAGTAGTGATGATGTTGCGGTTGTACAGGAAGAACCTGCACCGGCACCTGCACCCGAAAAGGTCTCGGAGCCTGCACCAGCACCGGAACCTGCTCCAGCAGCAGAGGAGCCGGCAACAGACGCTGAGACAACAGCAGAACTGGAAGCCCCGGAAGCAACGGAGCCGGCCTCGGCGGAAGAGTCGGAAGATCCGGTAGCTGAGGAGCCTGCAGCGGTCGAAGGGCCGGAAGAAAGCCTCAAAGATGAGGCTGAGGAAGAGACAAAGTATCCTGCTAAAAGCTTTTCGGGCAGCGCAGGTGGTGTTTCGGTGTCCGTAGACGCACCTGAAGGCGCACTTCCTGAAGGCACAAAGATGTCCGTAAAGGCCGTCAGTGCAGATGAAGTCAAGGACGCGGTCGAAGAGGCGATCGGCGGAGAGGCTGCAAAGATCAAGGCTGTAGACATCAGTTTCAGCTATGAGGGCAAAGAGATCGAGCCTAAGAAGGCTGTGTCTGTTCACATGAATGCGAGCGGCATGGACAATCAGGCAAATCAGAGTGTAGTCCACATTGCTGATAACGGTGACGCGTCTGTAGTTACCCAGAACGTCAACAACGGAGAGGCTACATTCAAATCGGATGAGTTCTCGGTCTATATCGTTGTTGAAGAGGAAGACCCAAGCGCTGACATCAATGCGGTAGCAACTTACGAGTTCTATGTCGGTGACGAGCTGAAGGGAACCCAGAACATAAAGTCTGGTGATACTCTTCTTGATCCTGGAACACTCGGTGCCGGAGACGGAGCAGCTTCGACTTTCAAGGGCTGGTATGTCGCTGAAGATCAGACGATATCAGGCGAAACACCGGGAGAGAAGCTGACATTCGGAGTGAAGAGCACGGTTCCAAAGACTGAGACCATCAAGGTTGTAGCCAAGATCGAAACAACTTACTACGTCACATTCCTCGGCGAGAAGCTGAATGATGAGCGCGGTATCGTTGCTGTAGATACAGTTACCGTTGACGGCCCTCCGGGAACAGAAGGAACTCTGGACATTTCTTCCAGGACCGTTATCCCAAAGGCTGACACAAGCGCTTTCGAGGGATGGTCGGAAACAGATGGCGGCGAACTGATCACCGAAACAACGATCACGGTTACAGAAAACAAGAAACTGTACGCGAGTGTAGTTGATGCTCACTGGATCCATTTCGATGAAAACATTGATTGGGAGACATCTGACAGCGACGCTACATATACAGGTCCTGTATTCGTAAAAAATAATGACGACCTGTCCACAAAGAAACCGGCAGATCCGACGAGACCTGGATACAGCTTCGGCGGCTGGTACAAAGACGAGGATTGCACGGAAGCGTTCGCATGGTCCGGAACAGGCCTCGAGAAAGATATCACGCTGTACGCGAAGTGGGTCCCTGGCGAGGCAAAATACACAGTTATCATCTGGAAGCAGAAAGTAACTGACGCTAAGGACGCAGCTGATAGCGCAAAGACATACGACTTTGAAACAAGTGAGCAGCTGACCGGCACCACCGGTGAGAAACTGAGCGCGGATGCCTTTACGTCGTATACGACTTACAATTTCACGGGTTTCCATTACGGCAACAGGATCGTGATCGAACCTGAGACTGTAAGGGCTGACGGAACAACAGTTGTAAACGTGTACTATGACAGGAATCTGCTTACCATCAGATTTGTTGACGGAACGCATACAGTATATGAAGAGACGACATCAGACTCTGGGCAGCAGTATGGCCTTGTAGATGGCGAGTATATTTCCCTGAGCCGTGAAAATGAGGGATCTTATTGGAACCCTGATTATCACTATTATTATCAGGCACCGAATGCATACTCCGGGACTACCTACAGACAGGCTTCCGGTACTACAGGTACACAGTATGGCTTTGTCGACGGGCAGATGGTTCAGTTGACTTACCGTAACGGCGCGTGGCGTTATGGCAATCAGCGTTATTACGGTACTCGTTATTTCGAGGGCGCCCAGGGCAACTCCGGATACGGTGTCGTTAACGGAGCAGTCGTAGGAATAAGCCACAATGATGAAGGCTGGTTCTACACTACAAACAAGGAATATACCGGAACAAGATACGTAGCAGAGCAGGAGCCTGATGTTGCTGAATACACCGGTCTTTATGGTTCGACTCTCGAGTCGAATGGTTATGAATGGCCGAGTGACAGAGCGTGGTATCAGAACCCGAACGCCGGAGGTACACATCTTACGTTCCTCGATGCGTTCAAATTTGAGGGACTGAGTGGTGTATCTGAGGGCAATACAGTCCTTACACAGTATGGCGCGAACCCTTCAGGCAGCAATACGATCAGATTCTACAAGCAGAATATCGACGGAAGCTGGCCGAGCACTCCTACTAATACTGTAACGACGACAGCCGGCGGTACATTTACGATCACCGAGAAGTACGAAGGCTTCAAAGCTGTTTCGTACAGCAACGGAACCGGTTGGACCAATACACAGGCAGGATCACGTGTAAACTCGACCAACTTGAGCATCAGGTTCGAGAGGCAGAAGTATACTCTGACATTCGTTTCTGAAGGAGAGACGGTCGGCACAAAGACCAATATCCCGTATGAGGATGTTCTGGAAGGATACAAGATCGCTGATCCTACTAAAGAGCACTACAATTTCGTAGGCTGGTGCGAGGATCCTGAGGGAGTAGCTCCGTTTGACTGGAGCTCAAAGATGCCTGCCGCTAACAAGGTGGTATATGCTAAGTGGGAACCTAAGCAGTACCATGTAAGCCTTGATCCGAACGGCGGTACTCTCAGCGGTACACAGGATGCAGAGTTCAATGTTCCTCTGGATACAGTACTCGACAAAGCTTCCCTGTTCCAGAATGTCAGCTACGATAACAAGCATGAGCTTGTAGGTTGGTTCTATAAGAACGAAGACGGCTCGGCAGGAAACGTATATGACTTCGGAAAGATCGAGGCAGATGTCAGTCTGATCGCTAAGTGGCGTATGCCTGGACAGGTCAGCATCATCTACGATGCGGGCGAAGGCGGAACGCTCGATGAACAGCCTGACAACTATAAGTATGCTACAGATTCAGCTGTAGTACTCGCGGCGCCTCCAACGGTCAACGAAGGATTCATCTTTGTCGGATGGAAGCTTGAAGACAGTGAGGGAACACTTCTCGACACAGTATACTATCCTGGCAATACGTTCGACATAACGGAAGACCTCATCCAGAACTATGTTGAGGCTACCAAGACCGGAGAAATACATGTCGTAGCAGTCTACAACAAGACTAATGAAGGCCCGTTCGAGAAGACTTATATCCGCTGGTTCAAGAACGATGGCAGCGAGTGCTTCCATACCGATACTCTTGAAGTCCCAACGGGTGATGTTGAGGATAGCACGCTGCTGGTCAACGAACCGGTTCCTATCCAGGCAGCTCCTGAGCGCGAAGGATACGAATTCCTCGGCTGGGCAAAGGTAGAGGAGTCTGATGACCTCGCACTCGAGCAGGATCTCGATGAGGATGACATTCTCATCTACTACAAGGACGGCACATTCTACTCAGATGAAGCCTGCACAAAGGAAGCAACCGAAGTAGCTGCGGACAACGACAGAAAGTATGAAGCGATGTTCGCGGTATGGTGCAAGCTTGACGAACTGAACTACGACGCCAACGGCGGAACAGGAGATCCGATGGATCCTACATCCGGAAAGACCGGACAGGATGTCGAGGTCAGCGCCAACGAGTACGAAAAAGAAGGATATACCTTCGTTGAATGGAACACCGCTATTGATGGATCAGGAACATCATATGATCCGGGTGACGACTACACACTGACAGATGGTGATGATATCCTGTACGCACAGTGGACAGCCAACAAGCACACTGTAACATACGTCTATGACGGAGATGTTCCGAGCGGAGTTAACCCTCCTGAAGCGAAGACGGATGTTGAGTACGGTGAGACAGTAGAGGCGGCGCCTACACCTGAGGCAGTTGAAGGCTACACATTCGAAGGATGGGACGAGCCTGAATCGTTCAGCATGCCTGACGAGGACGTCACGATCACAGGTACATGGTCGCTCAACAAGCACACTGTAACATACGTCTATGAAGGAGACGTTCCGAGCGGAGTTAACCCTCCTGAAGCGAAGACGGATGTTGAGTACGGTGAGACAGTAGAGGCTGCACCGACACCTGCGGCAGTTGAAGGCTACACATTCGATGGTTGGGACAATGCTGTATCGTTCAGCATGCCTGATGAAGATGTGACGATCACAGGTACATGGTCTGCCAACAAGCACACTGTAACATACGTCTATGAAGGAGACGTTCCGAGCGGAGTTAACCCTCCTGCAGAGAAGACGGATGTTAAGTACGGCTCAACAGTAGAAGCAGCGCCTACACCTGAGGCAGTCACAGGCTACACATTTGAAGGCTGGGACAATGCCGAGTCGTTCGAGATGCCTGACGAGGACGTCATAATCACAGGTACATGGACAGCCAACAAGCACAAAGTAACATACGTCTATGAAGGAGATGTTCCGAGCGGAGCGACCCCTCCTGCAGAGAAGACGGATGTTAAGTACGGCTCAACAGTAGAAGCAGCGCCTACACCTGAGGCAGTTGAAGGCTACACATTCGAAGGCTGGGACAAGCCTGAATCATTCAGCATGCCTGACGAAGACGTTACGATCACAGGTACATGGTCCAAAGATAAGCCGGTCGAGTACACTGTTACATACAGATACATAGGCAATATTCCGGCCAACGCGCCGGCAGTTCCTGCACCTGCAAGCTATACGACAGGTGCAAACGTAACTGTTGCCAGCGCACCTACAATGACCGGCTACACCTTCAGTGGCTGGAGCAGAACGGGATCATTTGAAATGCCGGATGCGGATGTCGAGATTACAGGAAGCTGGACTCAGAATGAGCCGACTCCTACACCAACACCGACTCCTACACCGACACCTGGTGGTCCTGCTGTAACACCTGCTGGACCGGTAACACCTGCAGTTGTTCCTGATGCACCTGTTCCTGCTGCTGAGCCTGAGACAATCATCCCTGATGAGCCTACACCTATGGCTGAAGGCACATGGGCGCTGATCAACCTGATCTCGGCAATCGTTACAGCACTCGGCGCAGTCATCGCACTCTTCCGCAAGAAAGAGGATGAAGACGAGGACGAGGACAACATGTATAAGGAAGAGGATGAAGACGATAACAGGGGCAAGAAGATGCTCGCTGCTAAGATCGCCGGAGCACTCGCAGGAGTTGCTGCACCGATCACATTCTTCCTCACTGAGGACATGAGCCTGCCGATGGCAATGATCGACAAGTGGACAGTACTGATGGTAGCAATGCTGGCAGTACAGATTGTCGCAGCAGTCTTCAACAAGAAGGCAGCTGAAGCTGAAGACGATCAGGAAACAGCTGAGGAAGCAGCTAACTAAAACATGTAAGGCATAACGCCTGACTAAAACAAAAAGACAAGAGACAGCGTAATTCGCTGTCTCTTGTTTCGTTAAAAAACATTTTAAAAAGGGCCGTAATCGACTAATATATATATATGAGTAAAAAAGGCGACAGAAGGGTTTTAGGCCAGTTTGACGGGCTCAAGCTTGGCTGGCTGCGTGACTCGCTGTTTTTCGTTGCGGCGATCGTGGCGTGCATTATCGTATTCAGATTCGTGATAGGGTTTTCCGTGGTAAGCGGAGCCTCGATGGATCCGACTCTGAAGGACGGGGATTTTGTCGTATATTACAGAATGACACATACCTACAAGGAAGGAGACATTGTCTCCATGAGGGTCCCGTCAGGCGACTTCTATATCAAAAGGGTCATGGCGACCGGAGGCAGCAGCGTGGACATATATGACGGAAAGGTCTTTGTGGACGGCACGGAGATTGCTGATGAACACGCCAATGGAATCACGGAAGAGGAGACAGGTGCTGTCATATATCCGTACAAGGTACGCGACGGCAACGTGTTCGTACTTGGCGACAACAGGATGGTCTCGAAGGACTCTAGGATGTTCGGCGAGGTCAATCTGCGGCAGATAAAAGGCAAGGTAGTGCTTAAGATTAACAGAGACGGGATCACGAGGTTCTGAGACATGAAAAAATTTGACAGAATAAAGACGATACAGCTCCTGCTGCTCATAGCGATCACGGCGGCCTCGCTCGTGGTCATACTGCGTAACAGCGAGCTCTATGCGCTCATAGCGACAAATATGGCGGCCAGGACCATCAGCGTTCTGCTGTGGCTGACGCTCGGGCTGTCGTTCCTTTTCCTGCTCTATGACTTCAGTTCATACGCGGACATGAGGCGCGAGAACAGCGAGCTGGACAACGCGGTCTATTCGGATGCGCTGACAGGCATAGCAAACAGATACAGCGTGGACGCGTATATCGGGCAGTTTCACGGAAGACCGCTGCCTGAGGATATGGGTGTCGTGACGATAGATATGACGAACCTCAGCGAGATAAACAAGGCTCATGGCCACAGCGGAGGCGATATGGCCATACAGGAATTCGCGTCCATACTTCAGACTGCCGCGGGCAGAGCCTGCTTCATCGGAAGAAATGGAGGCAATAAGTTTGTGGCCATATTCAGGGATTGCACAGAGACGCGTCTGGAGAGGTTCCTCGATTCGGTGGAATCTCTGACTGATGAGAGAAACGCATTGCATGAAGACGCGCGTATCAGATACAGCGCCGGTACGGCATTCAATGAAGGTGAAGATATAAAAACAGTAACAGAACTCGTTGCACTTTCGGATAAAAGGGCAAGACAGGCAAACAGTAAGTAGGGATGAAAAAAGCGGGACGCACATTCGACAGGCTTGACCAGTCCTACCTCAACGGACTGGTGACAAGGGCAAAGCAGGGCAACAGCAATGCTTTTGCCGAGCTTTTTGCGTCCGTTGCCGACCGTCAGCTCTGCTATCTGACGCACCTGTTCGGAAGCAGGGAGGAAGCGATAGAGGTCCTGCCTGAGGTGTTCACGGCAGTTCACAGGTCACTCCCGTCACTTGCCAAGGCGGATCTTTTCATGCCGTGGATATGCCGTATCTCGGCTCTGAAATACATGGGAAAGGCCGGGATGAGGTCTGTCGGAAATTCGGACTACACACTGTCGCAGATACTGAATCTGCCTCTCGCGGAATCACAGATCATGCTGATGAGCCTTGAACAGGGACTGTCGGACAGCGAAATAGCAGAACTCATGAACGTCGGCAGGCGCACCATCACGAGATTCGTAAGGATGGGAAGACGGCATCTCGCGAAGCATGCGGCGGGAAGCGCAGCAAAAACTGCCCGCAGGGCTTCTTCCCGAAAGAGCAGGCTGGCAGCATCGTTCTCTGAACTCACGACTCTTGAGACTTCAGAGATACTCGACCACGTCTTCAGCACCTGCGGAAGCGACGCAAACACGGTCCCTATGGATACCATTTCTTCATATGCTGTATACAGGAAGGAAAGGTTCACGCTGCAGAGAGTCATCATCGCTATGGCGCTGCTTGTGTTCATGATGCTCCCGCTTATGTTCGTGCTGCCGGGCTATACGGTAAAGGTGGATGAAGCAGGCGAGCGCGGGCTTCCGGTGTATACCGTCGAAGTCGATTCTATCCTGCCTGTGGGCAAGGTGCTGGCCACAATTAAGGAGCACAGCCTGCCTGTATACGAAGCAGGGGCTAAAGAGTTTACCGTTGAGCCGACGCGTAACGGCAGCCTGGATATCTGCGTAGAGCTGATCAATCATCAGAGAGTGAGCAACAGCTATGACGTAACTGCCGTGGACTCTGAGGGACCGCAACTCCTGGAGAGCAAGACTCTCAATGACGGTTTCCTTCTTAAGGTATCTGATGCCGGCATCGGGGTGGACTACAGAGATATATATGCTGTATCGGCTTCCGGTAAGACGTACCATCCTGTAAGTGCCGGTGAAGACGGTGTGCTCTTTGAATACCCGAAGGAATCATGGGACATATATATACCCGATCATATCGGGAACACGCTTCATTTAGCGGTAAAAATCAACTAAAAAGCCCTTATTTCAAGCCATTCGCCGCTTTGATTGACGGCAATAATGACGCTTTTTCATTTATAATCCAGATATAAGAAGACATTATAGATCTCATTGGAGGTACGCGTATGGACACGCGCAATTTGAAATTCAGAAGACTCCTTGCACTTGTGCTTGCGGCGGGCGTAATGATGCTCATGGTTTTGGCATTATCTGCACAGACTACGCTTGCCGAGGAGAATGACGAAGAAAATGACGGCGATAAGCCGGATATCACCATAGAGGTTGTTGAGGACATACCGGCAGCGGATATCGAGGAATCAGAGGTGCCGCTCGCGGCTACCGTAGGTTCTGAGGCTTTCGACAACACAAGACGCATGGTCATGGTATGGACCTTGGCTGTGGTGGTTATTGCCTATGCAATATTCGTACTTTCAGGAATGAGACGCAGAAAAGCTCGCAGACTAATGAAGGCCGGGACGGCCGGTGACCGCAGCGGTGATACCGCGGGAGGCAAACGATGAAACCAATAGGAAAGATAGACATGAAGACAAGACGCATTCTTCGCAGGGCTCTGGCCCTGGTACTGGCATTCGTGCTGGTCGCGGGAGTGGGTCTTTCTTATTCTTCTGACAGGCTTCTGAGAGCCGAGGAGATCACTGCTGAAGACATGCAGCAGGATAACGTGGTCACGGAAACAAAAACTGTAGAGACGCCGGCGCCTGCACCTGCTCAGGAAGAGAAGAAGGAAGAGCCTGCTCCGGTAGAAGTATCCATGGATGCAGACGAAGGATCCGGCGGTGAGACGGGAGGCGACTCCGGTGCCGCGCAGGCAGCCGAAGAGAATGGCGGAGAGGCTCAGGCTCAGCCTGCTGATGAGGAACTGGTTATCGAAAGCAAGCCTGCTGAAGAGACCGAAGAGCCGGCTGAGGAATTCCGGGTCGTGTCTTTCTATGACAGAGACGCAGAACTCTACAAAAAGGTCGAAGTAGAGAAGGGCAAGGCTATCGGAGACAAGATCCCGCCTGCTATTCCGCGTGAGGACTACGAGGCTCACTGGGCTATAGGAAAGATCGTGCAGGGCGGCCAGGGCAATGAGATAAAGGTCACCGGAAACAGGATCACCGGAAAATTTACGCCTTCTGAAGATACCGTTATAGTTCCTGACTATGACAAGGTCACACGCACGGTCACTTTCTATGATCGTGAGGGCGGCAATGTCATAGAAGGCGGCGTGAAAAAGGTAACAGCAGATACCAGCTACTGCCTGAATGACATCCCGCAGCCTCCTGCCAGAGACGGCTACGCAGGCAGATGGGTATATTCCGGCGGAGCTTTCACAAATTCCGTGCAGGTCACGCAGGACATGAGCGTGTGGGCCGTGTACGACCAGAACGTATTTACAGTTACATTCAAGGTAGGCGATGAGACCTACAGGACAGATACATATTTCAGTGGCGACAAGCTTGACCTGCCTTCAGAACCGGCAGCAGAGGGCCGCACATTTGCCGGATGGTTCTCCGGAGACACCGAATACAAGGGAGGAGAAAACGTAACTTCCGACCTGACTCTGGATGCGGCATTCACTGATCAGTACCGCGTGGTCTTCGTGATCGATGACGGCGAGGGCAATACAGAGAGGCTTTCGCAGTACTTCAGGACTGACGGCCAGAAGATAGGTACAATGCCTCAGGATCCGTTCGTTGCCGGAAAGGTGTTTGACAAGTGGGTCAACCAGGATACAGGCGAAGAGATCACTGCAGCAACTATAGTCAACGGAAACATCACAGCTGTGGCTTCCTTCCGTGACGTAGGCGTATACAGCGTCACATCTGAATACTACTACGTTAATGACAGCGGAAAAGAGGTCACATTCAGCACCGACCTTATACAGGTGGAGAGCAGTCAGCTGCCTTATACTTTGACGGCTCCTGCTTCCATACAGACAGATCCGAGCCAGGTATCCGGCTCTCCGGTCTACTTCCCGGAGACACCTTCGGTCACACTGAATCAGAATGACTTTGACGGCAACCGCCATGCTGCAGTCAGGATCAAATTTGTCAAGAGAACAGCGACATATGACGTTGTATACAAGCTGAAGAACCTCAATGACGATGGATATACAGAGATCGAAAGAGTAAAGGGAGTACAGGGCGTTCTCAACAGCTACGTGACTCCTCCGGTCAAGGTATATGATTACTATACACTCGAGCTGGCCGAAAGCACCAAGATCACTAAGGCGTCCGGTCAGGAGGTCCCGGTACTCTATGAACGCAAGAACGTGCAGCTTACATTCGAGACCAACGGCGGTAGCTATGTTGCAGGAGTGACGGCGCCTTACGGGTCAGAAGAAAACCTGCCTGCTGCAAATCCGGAAAGAGAAGGATACACATTCGCCGGATGGTATGCCGATCCGGAATTGTCGCAGAAAGTGACAGGCTCGGTGACGCTGAACGGCGACACCACACTTTACGCAAAGTGGACGGGCCGGAGCGTCAACTACACCATAGTCTACATGTGCGAGAAGTACAACGATAACGGTACTTCCTCATCCTTCGTGTACGACAATTCAAAGACTGCAGAAGCTGTTGTAGGCAGCACAGTGAGTGCGACATCCGCTCCGGCATACAGTAAGGCACATTATGAAGCTGACAATGCGCAGAACGCTGCATCAAATGTCATCATAGCCGCCGACGGATCATCTGTGCTCAGGGTTTACTATAAACTGAAGGAGTACAAGCTGGATTATAACCTTAATAATAACAGCAGCAGTACGACCATGAAAAAAGACGGGACTACCTACAAGGGTAATTCCAGCACCAGATATTCCATCTCAGTCAAACTTGGCCAGAGCCTGGACGGCCTGTGGCCGACGACAGACAATGCGACGTTCAGCCGCAGCGGCTACAGCTTTGTAGGATGGAGGACGGCAAGCAGCAGCGGTACGACTTATGTAACCAAGCAGACATTTGTTACAAGTGATCTGCTGCCTACAAGCGGCACCTCAAAGACGTACTATGCAAACTGGCAGTCAAAGACAACGACATATACGATCAACTATTACCTTCAGAATGCAGATAACAATGACTACACGCTCTCTTCGGAATACAGCCAGACACTGAATGCGCAGAGCAATGCAAGCTTTTCTGCAAAAACCATAAAGGGCTACACGAACGTCGAGTCCAAGAATACTCAGCAGGGCAATACATACAATTTCTATTACAACAGAGATACGTATAAAGTCGACTATTTCTTTGGAGGCAACCTGCTGAAAACCAACAGCGATGTCAAGTTTGATGCTCACATCAGCACACTCAACTGGACTCCGTCAGCTGCTCAGTGCGATGTGGACAACGATTACACCTTTGCCGGATGGTATGACAATCCAAGTTGCCAGGGTGATCCGTACAGCTTTGACAGGATGCCGGCGAGCAATCTGGCGCTCTATGCGAAGTGGACAGCACCGACATACACAGTAAGCTTTGTGGATGCCGACGATGCTTCACTGCAGCCGGCTAAGAGCCAGACTGTCGAGAAGTATAAAAAGGCTGAAAAGCCTGCGAATCCTGCCAAGAGCGGTTACGCGTTCGACGGATGGTACGCGGATGCTGACGGCAATACTCTGTTTGACTGGAACACCCAGATCACAAAGGATACTACGGTATATGCCTGCTGGGTAAGAAAGAACCTCAAGTACATTGTTCGTTATGTGGATGAGGAAGGCAACGCTCTGGCTTCGGACAAGGAAGTCTCAAATCCGAACCTCGTGACAGGTCAGACGGTAACTGAGCTCCCTGTCGCGGTCGCCGGATACAGACCTGCGGAAAGCAGCAAGACTCTTGTCCTCGCTGACGAGAACAACGTGATCGAATTCGTTTACAGCGCGAAGTCCGATGTAACAAGCTACAAGGTGCGCTACCTGATCGATCCTGAAGAAGGATACGGAAGCGAAGTCGCTGTAGCGGATGAGAAGATCGTGGACGATGTTCCGGGCGAGACTTCATCAGTCATCGAGACAGCGGCTGCGGTAGATTACGGCAAGCTGTACGCAGCAGTTCCTGCTCTTGACGGAATCGAATTCCATCCGGATGCAGCGCAGAAGACACTGGTCCTCAGCGCTGATTCGGCAGGCAGCGTGCTCACGTTCTACTATTCAGGATTCAAGCATGCGGATGTAACAGTACATTATGTCGACATGGCCGGCAGCAAGATCGCAGCCGATCACGTGGAGAAACTCAAGGTAGGCAAGACCTTCACATTGAACCGCGCGGTCAATGAGGGCTGGGATCTCTACAAGGCCGTGAGCGGCAACGCCATCACAGGCGATGAGGCAGGTTCAGACTATAAGATCACTGAAGAGACCACGGCGAACGGACTCGAGTTCACTCTGTTCTATCAGAAGAAGGCTACCATCACAGCTCTCAGCGCGAGCAAGCAGTATGACGGTAAAGTACTCAAGCTGCCTGAAGAGCAGGTGAAAGTAGAAGGACTCAAGGACGGCCATACTCTGGGATCTATAGACTTTACATATGAGAATGCAGATGCTGACAGCGGAGACGGACGTCTTGCAGCCGGCATCGCCACAGTCACTCCTAAGGATGCTGTCATAGCGGGAGCTCCATCGGATGACTACTACTCGATACGCTACATAAGCGGCACGCTTGAAGTATCGAAGATCAATGTAACGATCCGTATCGAGCCTGACCGCTGGACAGGAGCCGCTTATACCGGAGAAGAGTACAGGGCAGGATTTACGAACCCTAATAAGAAAGCCGCAGACTACGTGATCATAAGCCACTCCGGATACAGCGAGGCATATCTTGATAAAGTCTGGGATGCCATCACGGCAAAGGCGACATACGATGAGAACGGAAAGGGACTGAAGTACTACGGCATATCCGAGAAGAATGCCGGAGACTACTCGTACGGCATCGACGTGACACTTGCGGATCTCCCTGAAGACGATAACTACAGCGTTGGACTGTTCGTCCGTCCGGGACGCCTGCATATCCTGCCTAAGGATGCTTCTGTGTCAACAGGCAGCGCTTCAAAGGGATACGATGGCACGGCGCTCACACAGGAGGACGCTTCCATCACAGGCCTTGTAGCCGATGACGAAGGAAAGGTCTCTGCTAAGGGAACCGGATCACAGACTGAGCCGGGATCCAGCAAGAACACATACAGCATCGACTGGGGAACAGTCGCTGCGGGCAACTACAATATAGTAAGCGAGCAGCTTGGAACACTCACAGTCACACCTGGCGCGGTGGTACTGACAGCCGCCAGCGGCAGCAAGACTTATGACGGAAAAGCCCTGACGAACGCAGCAGTCACAGCAAGCGGTCTGCCTGAGGGCTTCAAGGCGGAAGCAAGCGCAACAGGCAGCCAGACAGACGCGGGATCGAGCGCCAACGTCGTTGATGAGACATATGTCATCAGGAATGCTGAAGGCAAGGATGTCACGGATATGTTCACGGTCACCGAAAGGATCGACGGCACACTGACAGTCAACAGAGCGCCGCTTAACATAACGACGGGCAGCGCCAGCAAGCCATACGACGGCAAGCCTCTTACAAATGACGAAGCTAAGATCGAAGGCCTTGTAAACGGCGAGACTGCAGCAGTTGCAGCGACTGGATCGCAGACTGATCCGGGTTCCAGCAGCAACACGTACAGCATCGACTGGGGCAATACAAATGCAGCAAATTACTATATTACTGAGACCCCTGGCACACTGACAGTCACGGAGAACAGCGCAGAGGTAACATTGACAGCGCCTAGCGCAAGCAAGACATATGACGGCGCTCCTCTGACTGCAGACGGCACGGGCGATGCTAAGGTGACCGCAAGCGGTCTGCCTGCAGGCTTCACGGTGGAAGCGACTGCCTCGGGCAGCCGTACAGACGCCGGTACAAGCGACAATGTCATCAACAAAGGCTACGTGATCAGGAATGCTGCGGGTGAAGACAAGACTTCAAACTTCAAAAACATAGCGCTGATCAACGGTACTCTGACGGTCAACAAGGCACCTGTCACCGTAACGACCGGAAGCGCAAGCAAGGCATATGACGGATCCGCGCTCACTGACAATGAGGCAGCGATCACAGGTCTTGTGAACGATGAGACTGCGGAAGTCACACCGACCGGATCGCAGACAGAAGTCGGTACGGGTCAGAACACAGCGAACATAAACTGGGGAACCGCGAAGCCTGACAACTATCAGGTAACACAGAACCTCGGAACGCTGACCGTGACGGCAAACAACAATGCGGTCACTCTGACGGCGCCGAGCGACAGCAAGGTATATGACGGTACCGCCCTGACAGCAAACGGCAGCGGAGAGAAGAAGGTTACAGCCGATGGTCTGCCTGAAGGATTCACAGTCGAGGCGACTGCAACAGGAAGCCAGACCGATGCCGGTTCGAGCCCGAACGTCGTGAATGATCAGTATGTGATCAGGAACGCGGGCGGTCAGGACAGGACTGCAAACTTCACGAACGTCATCAAGGCAGAGGGAACCCTGACAGTCAGTAAGGCTGCTGTAACGGTAACTACAGGAAGCGCAAACAAGGCATATGACGGAACAGCTCTTACAAACGGCGATGCTTCGATCGAAGGCCTTGTGAACGGTGAGACTGCAACAGTTACAGCGACAGGATCGCAGACTGAACCGGGATCCGGCGACAACACATACAGCATCGAATGGGGCAGCGCGAAGGCCGGCAACTACTCGGTAAGCGAGGTGCTCGGCACACTGCTCATAACCGAGAACGATGCTGAGGTCACGATCACAGCACCAAGCGACAGCAAGGTATATGACGGCACTGCACTGACGGCAGATGGCACAGGCGAGAAGAAGATCGCTGTAAGCGGACTGCCAGAAGGCTTCGTAGTCGACGCAGTCGCGACAGGTACTCAGACAGATGCGGGAACTTCCGTGAACGCGATCGGCGAAGGCTATGCGATCAGGAATTCTGCCGGAGCTGACAAGACAGCATGCTTCACCAACGTGAAGACGGTGAACGGCGAACTGACAGTCACTCCTAAGGAAGTCAAGGTCACGACCGGCAGCGCCACAAAGCAGTACGACGGTACAGCTCTGACGAATGCCGAGGCAGCCATCGAAGGACTCGTTACAGGCGAGACAGCAACAGCTGTAGCCAGCGGAACGATCACTGAGCCTGGCACGGAGCCGAACACATACGATATTACATGGGGCAGCGTGAACGCGGATAACTACACGATCACAGAAGCCCTCGGAACGCTGACAGTTACAGAGAACAGCGCTAAGGTCACACTGACAGCTCCAAGCGACAGCAAGGTCTATGACGGTGCAGCTCTGACTGCGGACGGCAGCGGAGAGAAGAAGGTCATCGCGAGCGGACTGCCTGAAGGCTTCACAGCCGAGGCGACGGCAAGCGGCGAGCAGACGGATGCCGGCGACAGCAAGAATACTGTCAATGACGGTTATGTCATCAGGAACGCTGCAGGCGAGGACAAGACATCGCTCTTCACGAACGTGACCAAGGCCGACGGAACACTTACAGTCACGCCTAAAGCGGTCACGATCTCGACCGGCAGCGCAAGCAAGCCGTATGACGGTGAGCCTCTTAAAAGCGATGTTGTAAGTATAGAAGGTCTTGCCGGCGAAGAGACTGTCGGGCTTGAGGCTACCGGCTCCATAAAGGAGAAGGGCAGCAAGCCGAACAGCTATAAGATCACTTGGGCTGCGAACGGCAATGAGTTCAGCGCCAAAAAGGCCAACTACACTGTCACAGAGAACCTCGGAACGCTGACCATCACGGACAGCAATGTGGAGGTCACACTGACAGCGCCAAGCGCTCACAAGACATATGACGGACAGGCTCTGACTGCTGACGGTACTGATGAAAACAATAAAGTTATCGCAGCCGGACTGCCTAAGGGCTTCACGGTCGAGGCGACGGCAAGCGGCAGCCAGACGGATGCCGGATCAAGCGCCAATGTCGTCAATGACGGCTATGTGATCAAGAACGCGGCAGGCGAGGACAAGACATCCAACTTCAAGAACGTGATGAAGGTTGACGGAACTCTGACAGTCAACCCTAAGTCTGTCACGATCACTACCGGAGACGCGAGCAAGGCATACGACGGCACTGCTCTGACGAATGCTGACGCAAGGATCGAAGGTCTTGCCGCAGGCGAGACATATACGCTTGAAGCGACAGGATCAGTCACTGAGGTCGGCAGCGAGCCTAACAGCTACAGCATGACCTGGGCAGGTGAGGATAATGCCTACACTGCCAAGGCCGGCAACTACACAGTGGCAGAGAATATCGGCACATTGACCGTTACCACGAGCGGCGCGGAGATAACTCTGACAGCTGAGAGCGGAGAAAAGGTCTATGACGGAAGCGAGCTGACCAACCCTAAGGTCAACGTGACAGGCCTGCCTGCAGGCTTCACTGCAGAGGCGACAGCAAAGGGCGGCCAGAAGGATGCCGGAGCGAGCGCCAATGTGGTAAAAGACAACTACGTTATCAAGAATGCTGCGGGCGAGAACAAGACGTCCAACTTCACTAACATAAAGAAGGTTGACGGTCTTCTGACAGTAACCAAGGCTCCGCTCACGATCACTACAGGAAGCGGTAAAAAGGCATACGACGGCACTGCTCTCACAAGCAGCGAGGCAAGCGTCGAGGGTCTGGTCGGCAATGACCGCGCCAAGGTCACTGCGACAGGATCGCAGACAGACGTCGGAACGAGCAGCAACACTTACTCGATCGACTGGGGTATCTTCGGGCTCTTCACGAATGAAAACAATTATCAGATCGAAGAGAAGCTCGGAACTCTGGAAGTGACGGCCAATAACGACGAGATCGTTCTCACAGCGCCTAACGCGGAAAAGGCTTATGACGGAACTCCGCTCAACGCGGACGGTGAGGTCACTGCAAGCGGTCTGCCAAACGGATTTACTGTTGCGGCCACCGCGAGCGGCAGCCAGACAGACGCGGGATCAAGCGCAAGCACAGTCAACGAAGGTTATGCGATCCTTGACTCCGGCAGCGTGAACAGGACAGCCTTCTTCACGAACGTGAAAACGGCTGACGGAACACTGACGGTCAGCAAGAGAAAGGTAACATTCACATCTGCTGATGATGAGAAGGTCTATGACGGCACAGCGCTCATAAACAACAGCGTAGTGACAGGCGGCGACGGGTTTGCATCCGGCGAAGGAGCTTCGTTCAGCGTGACGGGTTCACAGAAAGACGCAGGCAGCAGCGCGAACGCGTTCACCTACATCCTGGACGGCGGAACAAAGGCTGACAACTATGAAGTCACAACGGCTGAGGGAACGCTCACGGTCACGGCCATAAACGACAAGGTGACGGTAACAGTCACTGAGCATTCTGGAAGCGAGAAGTATGACGGATCGATCAAGACCGTGAAGGGTTACGACGCGGCAGCCGACAACGCTCTGTACATGGCAGGCGACTTCGGATTCAGCGGCAACGATACCGTAAGCGGTACCTCGGCAGGCAGCTACGACATGGAGCTGAAGCCTGAAGACTTCACGAATACGAGCAAGAACTTCACCAATGTCGCGTTCGTGATCAACGACGGCACCCTGCAGATCGGAAAGAGATCGCTGTCGATAAACTCCGAGTCGGGCGAGAAAGTCTACGACGGCATCCCGCTCACAAAGCATGAGATAAGCGTGACGGGCGACGGCTTCGCCGATGGCGAGGGCGCGATGTACAGCTTCACCGGCAGCCAGACTGTACCGGGAGCAAGCCGTAACGAGTTCGCTTACACACTCGCTCAGGGTGTCAGCGCGGACAACTACATCATCACCACAGCGCTTGGAATGCTGACGGTCACAAGCAGACCTGATGACGCGAAGTTCGAGGTGACGGTGCAGGCAGCGAGCGGAAAGGCCCTGTATGACGGATCGGAGCACAGCGTGAACGGATTCGTCGACGGTATCAGCGGTGAGATCGTGACAGGAAACATCGGCGTCAAAGCCGGCGGCCATAAGTATACTGTCAGCGGACTCGAAGCTTCAGCATCGGCAACAGACGCGGGCAGCTACACGGTCGGCGTAACCGGCAAGGCGGTCGTGAAAGACGAGAACGGCAATGATGTCACATCAGAATTCATCGTCAAACCGATCCCGGGAAGCCTCGAGATAAGCAAGCGCAGCGTGATCATGACATCAGGCTCGGCGACGCAGAAATACAACGGCAAGCCTCTCACGAACAGCAACGTTGAAGTAACGGGCAACGGATTCGCAAGCGGCGAAGGCGCGAGCTACAACGTAACAGGCAGCCAGACGATACCTGGAATGAGTCCGAATACGTTCAGCTACACACTCAACGAGGGAACGTCTGAAAACAACTACAATTTTGAAACGGTTGAAGGCCAGCTGACAGTCACATCGAGAGATGCCAGATACAGCATCGTTCTCAGACCGTCCGGCATGGAGACCATGTACGACGGCGCTGAGAAGACAGTCTCCGGCTTCGAGAGCCTCAGCTTCACTGTTGACGGCAGCGTATACACAGTAGAAGGCGTGAGCGCGGAAAGAACAGCGACGCACGCAGGCACATACCCTGTCAATGTTACAGGCAATGCTGTAGTCCGCGATGCGGCGGGCAACGACGTGACGAGCCAGTTCGAGGTGACTTCGATGGCCGCGAACCTCTCGATAGGAAAGCGCTCTGTGACACTTACATCCGCAGACGCTGAGAAGGCTTATGACGGATCGGCGCTCACAGCCACTGAGGTAACAGTCAGCGGCGACGGCTTCGCTGAGGGTGAAGGCGCGAGCTATACGGTCAGCGGAAGCAGGATCCTCCCTGGCGCATCATTCAACACATTCACATATGCGCTGAATGAAGGCACAGCGGAAGGCGATTACGATATCGGCACCGTATTCGGAACACTGACGGTCACAAACAGACCTGATGATGCGAAGTATGAGGTGAAGGTAAAGGCAGCGAGCGGCTCGGCCGTGTATGACGGATCAGAGCACAGCGTGAGCGGACTCATAGACGGCATAAGCGGCAAGACCGTAACAGACAGCATAGAAGTCATGGTCAACGGCCATAAGTATACTGTCAGCGGTCTGAGCGCATCGGCGTCAGCCACGAATGCCGGCAGCTACAAGGTCGGCATCACGGGAACACCGGTCGTATCCGACGAGGGCGGCAACGATGTCTCGTCCGAATTCATGGTCAAGATGGTCCCTGGCACCCTGAATATAGGAAAGCGCAGCGTGATCATGACATCCGGTTCGGCGACACACGCATACAACGGCAAGCCTCTCACAAACAGCGACATGACTGTGACGGGCGACGGCTTCGCTGACGGCGAAGGAGCAGCATACGAGTTCACCGGAACAAAGACCCTTGTGGGCGTCGCTGACAACACATTTGAGTACACGCTCAATGACGGAACACTCGCAGGCAACTATGATATCAGCAAGGTCTACGGCAAGCTGAACGTCACCAACCGTGATGCCAAGTACGTGCTCACGATGAGCCCTAACTTCGCTACTGAGATGTACGACGGCGAGGAGCACTCGGTGAGCGGATTCATCAGCACCAAGGCTGTGGTGGAAGGCGAGACATATGAGATCAGCGGACTCACGGCCGGCGCGGCGGGAACGGATGCAGGCACATACGATGTCAGCGTCACAGGCACCGCGGTCGTCAAGGACAAAGACGGCAACGACGTCACAGATCAGTTCTCGGTAGTCTCTGAAAATGCGACACTTACGATCACACCAAGATCTGTGCTGTTGAGATCGGCTGATGAAAGCGCCGAGTACGACGGAAAAGCTCATACGGGCAGCGGCAAGATCACGGTAGAGGGCGACGGCTTCGCCGGCAATGACGGAGTGGTCATTACACCGACAGCCAGCAGGACTCTGGTAGGAGCAACACCGAACACCTTCGACTGGTCATTCAGCGCAGGTACTAAGGCAGGCAACTACAATGTTGAGACCGCATACGGACTCCTGAGCATTGTGAACCGCGAGGCACAGTATGAGATCAGGATGAAGGCCAACAGCGACACCGTTGAATACGACGGCGAAGAGCACAGCGTCAACGGATTCGAAAAGAACGAGTTCGAGGTCGAAGGCAGCAAGTACACTGTAGAGGATGTCGAAGCAGAGGCTAGGGGAACCGAAGCGGGCGTCTACTCGACAGATATAAACGGCACAGCTAAGGTCAGCGATGCAGGCGGCAACGATGTGACCGAGCAATTCGCAGTATCCTACGAGAGCGGATCGCTCACGATCACCGCAGTCGAAAGTGGTGAGACGCCTACGGGCGATAGCGGCAACCCTGGCAGCGGTCCTGACGGAAGCGGCGGCAGCGGCTCCGGTGCAGGCACGACCGGTTCCGGACTTGATATCGACACGATCATCGAGAACGGAGTACCTGTCGCAGCGGCTCCTTCGGGCTACTGGGCTATCCTCAACCTGATCATGATGATCGCGAACGTCCTTGGAGGCCTCTATATGATCTTCAGAAGGTACAGGGATGAGGACGACGACTCCGACGATTATGAAGGACAGGATGCGGCAGCCGATGATACTGAACAGAACAGACGCCGCAAGAGAGGGCTTTCAGTAATAGTAACTGTCGCGCTTGCGATCATAGCCCCGGTAGTATTCTTCATAACTGAAGACCTGACCAACACGCCGGCACTGTTCGACAAGTACACATTGCTGATGGCAGTCATGCTGATAGCCGCTATAGTGTTCATCATCAATGGCAAAAAGGACAGTGACGAGAAAACTGAAGAGGAAGGCGCGTACTGATTAATGCAAGGGCCGGACCGAATATCCGGGCCATAATGAAAGGAGACAGCGAATGATCGCTGTCTCCTTTAGTTTTGTTTCGTCCGCTTATCCCGCCTGCTTCTGCTACTTGATATCTTCCAATCTGTCACAGACCGTTTCGCTTCCGCCTGTATTTATGTGATAGTAAGCGTATTCATCCGGCGTCAGGTTACTGCTTTCGCGGAATATCTTCTCGGCTGTGTTCCTCCTATCCGGACTTATGCGCACAGAAATGCCGCAGCTTGCCGAGATGAACCTCGGTACCGGCATTATTGTGACTCCGGCCGGCTTCAACAGCTTTTCAGTTGAGATGGCCGCGTGTGTGGATTCAAAAGTGAGAAGATAATATTCGTTCATTTACAGTTGACTTGAGTTGCGCTTACAGCTTGATAACCTTGCTGACTTCCTGCATTGCGCCGAGTATATCATACATGTTGCTGACTGTGCCAACCTTCAGGTCATCCTTGATGCCGTAGAAGTTGAGGCATGTGCCGCATACCAGGACCTGGCTGCCCTTGTCGATGAGGGTCTGCAGATTCTCAATGATCTGCGGCTCATCGCCTGCCGGCAGTTTTACGCCTTCGTTCATGAAGAGCACGTAAGCCGGGATCTTCTCGGACTCGCTGAGTGTGAAGATGGCCATCTTGGCAAGGTTGCCGCCCAGCTCGCTGTTGTTTGTTCCGATAGCGTTTGTGTTGAAGAAGACCGCGTATGTGTCAGCACATTCCACGCTTGCGCCTTTGACGGTCTCGCCGTTAGCAAACTTGACGAGGAACTTGTCGCCGAATGGCTCGCTTGTTGCCGGTCTTCCGAGAGCGTCTCCGAGTCTCTCGAGGTTTCCTACCTGAGTAGGGCCGTCAACGATGATCTCTACATCCTGCTCGCCAGCTTCGAGCTCCTTCTTTGCCATAATTACAGGGATAGGGCACTGCTTGCCGCCTGCGTCGATTCTCATTGTATTACCTCCGTTGTGCTGTTTCTGACAGTGTTGCTGCAGGATAGTGTGCAGCAATTGTATATCGCTGTTAAAGATGTCTGTCAATGCAATATGCAATGACCATACACAATTAATATACTCCGTTTTTAATGCGCTGAACTATAGATAAAATCTATAATACGCTCTTTGATCCGAGGATATCGGCAATCACTTTTGTGATCTGCATGGAATCTATATTGCCTTCACTGTCGCTGTAAATAAAAAAGAGATTGACCCCGGGGATATAGCCGCTCGCGATATATCTCCCGACTTTTCTGGCAAAGTCCTCGCGGTATCCGCGCTGATCAAGACGTCCCACAAACTCTACGATTATTTCTGTCGTCATATCGACCGGGGACAAAAGGGTGAAGTCGGGATATAAAGGAGGCCCGTAGTCTTTCATTGGTAGTGGCAGTTCGTAAACCTGGGCTAAGCCGGCAGCCCTGAACCTCTCATATATAGTGAGCTCGCTTATCGTCTTGACCATGACTCCGTCGGATGTCCGGTGCCTCTTGTTCTGCGGATAGTTTTCCGGAAATGTCTTCTGGTAATCCAGCTTGCACGACAGCCACTCAGTGCTCTTGCGCTTATATGCTTCCGATACAGGATACATGTTGCATCGATATACTTCGGGAAGGCCTTCGTTGATAAATACCGGTTCATAAGACTCGAAACCATTCTGAAGAGCATTTATAAGATCAATGTCATGATCGATACGCCGGATCGCTTCCTTCATAAAACGGGCTTCGCGTATACGCCGCACTGTCCGGTCATCCTGATCGCCAAGATAACGATACCTTTTGTCCTGCTTTTTTACATAGTAATAGTGCTTTCCGTTGCTGCGCACTGTCCGGCGAAGAAAAGCATCCCTGCAATCATCGAGACGCTCAAGACGTGCGGAGTATTCTTTCCTCACACGCTCCAGCATCTCCATTTCGTAATTAAGTCTGTGATTCAGTTCCGCGTCCATCAAATTCATTACCTGTTACCTTCGCTGATTCAAAGCCGATCACCCTTGACGTTTCATAGTTAGGCAATTTCGTTTTTTCAGGGGATACGATTCTACAGTCATCCCGGAAAAACAGCAAACAAAAATAGCACTCTTTTCAACATTAAAAGCACTTTGTTTGGAGGCCGCTAAAGAAAAGCTTAGTTGTCTGCATTTTTCTGAAATACCGCTCGCCTCCTCTGGCTCGCGGTGGCTGCCAACCGGCAAGCCTCGCCCTATAGCTGTCCCGCGGGCGTAGTAGTTCCCACGGTACAGCGCGGGCTTTCCGGGGCAGCCAGGACACATGGCACAAAACTGATATCTTGCATGCCTCTCATCGCTTTCCGGATGCTTTTTTAGCAGAGGCGTTGGTGCACAAAAAGCTATTTGACAAAGCAGGCACCAATTATTTGGTGCACAAAGTCCTGATTTGCCGTTTTGTGTACCAATGAGGATCTGACAAAACATTCATAAAAGACCAATTCCGCATACTTATTAAACACGACGAATGATCATGCGTCTGAAATGAGAGATTGAAACATCAGGCCCGGATTAATGCATTAAACATAGCCTTTTTTCGCCGGGCAACTCCGTATTCTTGAGGTAAGTGTTGGTGCACAAATGGTCGAAAAGGGGGATCAAGCACCAATTTGTTGGTGCTTCAAGTGCGAATTGGGGGCAGGGGCACCAAGGCATCGCTTGTGTGTTTATTCATTGCCTCAGAAAGAGCGGAGCTTTCATACTAATTGCGAAAATAGACAGATTCCAAAATGGACTAATTGCGAAAATGGACCAATTAAGTGTGCGGAAAATGGTATACTTATTATGATTGGATACATATGACTTATTATGATTATGTTATATAAAAGTATATAAAAGCAGAAGTGGAGAACTGTATGGTTATTTTTGATCTGGACGGCACTCTCTGGAATGCGACGGTACCGATAACAGAATCATGGAACATGCTTGTAAAGCGTGAAACAGGCCGCGATGAGGGGCTTACCCCGGAGATGATCATGAGCATTCAGGGCCTTACAATGGATGTGATCGCGGACAAACTGTTCGGGTATCTGCCGCCGGATGAGCGCTATGACCTGGCTCACAAGTGCGAGGTCTTCGAGAATGAGTACCTTGTAGAGGAAAAGAGCGGCACGCTCTTTGACGGCGTCGAAGAGACTCTCGCGAAGCTGAAGGACATGGGCGTAAAAATGGCGGTCGTGAGCAATTGTCAGGAAGGATACATCAAGGCATTCCTGGACTCGAAGGATATGTGGAAGTATTTCGTCGATTACGAGGAGTGGGGACGCACGCACCTGTCCAAGGCGGAGAATATCAGGCTGGTGATGGACCGCAACAATGAAGACAAGGGCATCTATGTAGGAGACATCCAGAAGGACTCGGATTCCGCTCATGAGGCGGGTGTTCCATGTATCGACGCGGCTTACGGCTTTGGCGATATCACCGACGCGGAGGGCACTATCGAAACTTTCTCCGATCTTCCGGCTGTGCTGAAGGAACTGGGATATTTATAAGGAGAACATCCTGAAATGAAACTCAACAACAAGAGGACGGTCCTTGTAGGACTCGCGTTCCTGTCGATCTGCTCTTTCTGGCAGATGTACGACAACGTCATTCCGCTGATCCTGACCAAGACGTTCCACATGAATGAGACGTTCTCGGGCGCTATCATGGCAGCCGACAATGTGCTGGCGCTCTTCCTGTTGCCGTTCTTCGGGACGTTGTCAGACAGGACGAATACCAGGCTGGGAAAGAGGACACCATATATTTTGGCTGGAACCATAGCCGCCATCATACTGCTCAACATACTGCCGGTACTCGACAATTCATATTATGCGGCAGCAAGCAGGGGAAAGATGGTCGCATTTGTCATCGTGCTGGGTCTGCTGCTGGTATCGATGGGCACATACAGGTCGCCTGCGGTCGCGCTGATGCCTGACGTCACACCTAAGCCGCTCCGCTCGCGCGCAAACGCCATCATCAATCTGATGGGAGCTGTCGGCGGCATCATATATCTGGCTGTAGCGGCTGTGCTCTATCCTAATTCGAAGGTGCTGGGACTCGAGCACGTCAACTACGCGCCGCTGTTCATAGTAGTTTCCGCTATCATGGCGGTCGCCATAATAGCGCTGCGCCTGACCATCAACGAGCCTAAGCTGGCCGCGGAGAATCAGGCACTGGAGGCGGAGCATCCTGAGTGGAATCTTGCTCAGGATGACGGGAGCGGCAACGAAGTACTGCCGGCCAACGTAAAGAGAAGCCTGGGATTCCTGCTGGCATCCATAGCTCTCTGGTTCATAGGCTACAACGGGATCACCACATGGTTCACCACATACGTAGACAAGGTGATGGGGCAGGGCCTCGGCGGGGCATCCACATGCCTGCTTATCGCTACGGGCGGCGCCATCGTTTCATACATACCTATCGGAAGCCTTGCGCATAAGATAGGCCGCAAGAAGACCATAATGATAGGCGTCATTTTGCTATCGGCATGCTTCCTCTCGGGATTCTTCCTGACGACGGCATTCCACAGCATCAACGCCATAATGTTCATCGTGTTTGCGCTGGTCGGATTCGCATGGGCGGCCATCAACGTCAACTCGCTGCCTATGGTGGTCGAGATGTGCAGAGGCTCGGACATAGGTAAATTTACAGGTTATTACTATACCGCGTCCATGGCGGCGCAAGTCGTGACACCTATCCTCGCCGGTACTCTTATGAGGAGCATCAGCTATAAGGTGCTCTTCCCATACGCTGCGATCTTCGTGTTCTTCAGTTTCCTGACAATGACTCAGGTGAAACATGGTGACGCGGCTCCTGAGGTCAAAAAAGGACTCGAGGCATTCGAGGATATGGAGGACTGATGAAAGAACTCATATTAGGTAAAACTTACGCTCACAGAGGCTATTACGATCCGCCTCTGATCCCTGAAAACTCTATGGCAGCCTTCCGCCGCGCGGTAGAGCACGGTGTGGGCGTTGAATTCGACGTACACATGATAGCTGACGGCAGTCTGGTCATTTTCCACGATGACGAGCTGGAAAGGATGACCGGGGTCAAAGGACAGATAGAAGATTACGACATAACGAATTTAAGGAAACTGAGGCTGTCCGGCACGGACGAGATGATACCGACCTTTGATGAATTGCTGGACCTGTTCGAAGATACGGGACTCCCGCTGATGGTTGAGATAAAGCCTGCGGGAGGCAATCATTACAAACTGGCCGAGGCAGTAGTCAGACGGCTGGAAAGATACAAAGGACCGTTTGCCGTAGAGAGCTTCGATCCAAGGGCCCTGATGGTCGTGAAGAAGATGAGACCTGAATGGACGAGGGGACAGCTGGTGCAGGATTTTTACAAGACCCCTGACGGAGTTCCTCTTTACCAGGCGGCTCTGCTCACGAATCTCGCGTTCAACAGATTCGTTCAGCCGGACTTCCTGGCGTACAGATTTCAGGACAGGAAGTGGGGAGCCTGGAAGAGATGGCTCGGAAAGAAAGGCATCGTGCCTGTAGTATGGACAATAAAGACTGTAGATGAATACAAGGCGGCGTTAAGCACGGGATGCATCCCGATATTTGAGCAGATAACACCGGATGAACTTGAGAGCCTTAAGCGCTAAGGAAAGAATTGGGTTTATAAAAGATGGGGACTTCAAAGAAGAAGATAAAACTGACACCCGTAGGGGTATGGCACTGGACGCGGCTGATATACAGGTCGATACTGTTCCTGCTTCTGGTATATTCATACATCAGGTTCAGGTTCGTCTACCATAAGCCGTTCATCATGGGCATAGAGAAGATGCCGGCTATCATCATCTTCGTATGGACTGTATATGTTATAGAGATGATATTCCGCTTCTTTCCGGCTAAGATAGAGAGCCCGGGCTGCCAGAAACAGTTTGCGAAGAATTACATAAAGACAGGCGAAACTGATGTGATCGTTCACGACAACAATGCCACGATGCTGGTGGCGCTCATATGGATTGTGTTCAACGGCATATTCGGAGCGCTTCACATGCTGGGAGTGATCGACGACGGAATCATGATACTGCTCTGCGGAGCGTATTCGGTATGCGACATGATATGTATCATGTTCTTCTGCCCGTTCCAGTCATGGTTCCTGAAGAACAAATGCTGCAGCGCGTGCCGCATCTACAACTGGGACTTCGCGATGATGTTCACTCCGCTGTTCTTCGTTGAGAAGACATACACATGGAGCCTACTGGTGCTGTCGGTAGCTCTGCTGGTGAGATGGGAGATCACGTTCTACAGGCATCCCGAGAGGTTCTCGGAACACACCAACGCTTATCTGAAATGCAGCAACTGCACGGAAAAGCTCTGCGTGCATAAGAAGCAGCTCCACAAGCTCTGGAAACAGATAGAAGAATACACTGAAAGAAGATTGAAACAGCTTGAGATCAAATAAAGAGAGGTTCATATGAGAAACAAGAGAAGAGACGGAGTAAGGATAAAGGATGTAGACGGATTCCATTCGATAGTGCCTTACATCATGCCAAAGAGGACGGAGGCCGAGGTCTCCATGACGGAGCAGTTCGACGTGACCGATCTGGTCGCATGGATGGCGGAGCGCAACAAGAACGAGGGCACTCAGCTCAAGATATTCCACGCGATATGCACGGCAGTGGCGCGCACCATTTACCACAGGCCAAAGCTCAACATCTTCATCTCGGGCCGCACGTATTACCAGAGAAAGGACATCACTCTCTCGTTCGTGGTCAAGAGACAATTCGATGACGAGGCCGAGGAGTCGCTGATGTTCCTCAAGGTAGAGCCTGACATGAACCTCGATTCCATCTCGAAGATGATAATCGGCGACGTTGACAAGGTGCGAAAGTCAAGCGACGGCAATGACCTTGACAAGCTGATGAAACTCGTGGGAAGCATGCCGAGATTCGTGCTGGAGGGATTCTTCGGAGTGCTGAAGGTGCTTGAGTACCACGGCATGATGCCTGCCGCTCTTACTGCGGACGATCCTAACTATTCGACGGTGCTTCTGGCCAACCTCGGCTCGATCAAGGCCGGCGCGCCATATCATCACCTGAGCAACTATGGTACATGTTCCATCATGATAACTATAGGTACTTTGCACAAGGAGATGAAGCAGATGTACGACGGCACATGGCAGGAGCGCGACGTGATAGACATGACGCTGACTCTCGATGAGAGGATAGCTGACGGATTCTACTTCGCCAAGTCGCTGCGCATAGCCAAATACATGCTGGAGCATCCTGATGTGATGAATGAGCCGATCAGCAAACCTGTGCCGGTCGAGCTTTAAGGATAACGAGAGGACACTGTGATGAGCGAAGAATACATGAGCAGAGAGAAGAGAGCCAACAAGCATATGGCTCCTGAACCGGAAAAGAAGAAAAAAGAGAAGAAGGAGAAGACAAAAAAACGCGGATTATGGTGGAAGATCCCTATGTGGATCGTCATCATTGCCGTTTTCTGTGTCGTATCCGCGCTGGCGGTGAACCTCGGATTCTCGCTTCACCTGAGGCACTACATCAACAGCTTCGATCCGGTCGAATATAACGATGCGGACAGGCTGGTGCCTGAGATCGATCCGGAGACAGGGTATTACACCTTCACGACTGACAGGGAGCTGAAGATAATGATGCTCACCGACATCCATCTGGGCGGAGGCTTCTGGAGTGCCGAGAAAGACCGCAAGACGGTATATGAGATCATTACGATGCTGCAGAAGGAGAAGCCGGATCTGGTCATACTGGACGGCGACAACACCTTCGCGGTGCCTGGCCCTATTTACAATGGCGGCGGAACGCTTAACAACTACATGGCCGCGCGCGACGTGATACAGATCTTCAACCATGAGGGAGTGTACTTCTCGACCGTATTCGGCAATCACGACACTGAAGTGTTTGATTATACCGGCAGGCAGAAACTGGGCGAACTGTACATGAAGGACAGGTTCGAGTACTGCATATTCGATCAGAACTACACAGACGGCGGCGATCTGCCGACTGTCACCAACCAGATAATCCTGGTGAAAAACACCAAGGGAGAGACCACCAAGGCGCTTCTGCTGGTGGACAGCAACGCTTACGTGGACAATTCGATCAAGGCCGTTCTCGACTGGAATTACGATATCATCAGGGATGGTACTGTAGACTGGGCGGCTGAGTCGATAAAGGCTCTCGGAAACCCTAAGACTGTGGCGTTCTTCCACATCCCGACCAGCGAGTTCAGGATCGCATACGAAGAGCTCGACGCTAACGGCTGGAAGGATACCGAAAACACTAAATACATCTCCGGAGTCTGGGATGAGCTCCTCGACGGAACGACGGGCAGCCGCATCTGGCACGGAGGCATCACGAAGGAAGGACCTCTCGCGGATATCGACAGGTTCTTTGAGACGCTTGGACCAGACGGCATGAACGTGCTGGAGGCCTGCTACTGCGGACACGACCACGTGAACAACGCATGGGTCAACTACAAGGGCGTCGACCTGCTTTACGGTTATTCGATCGACAACCTCGCGTATACGGAGATCGACAATTCCGGTCTGCAGAGAGGAGCTACCATCATCACGATCGCTGCCGACGGCACAAGGACTACAAAGTATAAGAATGCATATTTCGATTACGGTGTATCGAAGGATAAATTTGAAGATGTTTATACAGATCATCTCTACTTCGAAGGCAGCAAGCCGGATGGAGTACTCAGACCGTAAGCAGATAAAGATAAAAGGGGTATAGATGGCAGGACCGGGCGGCCGCATGGGCCCGATGCACTTCCTCACTGAGGAAGAAAAACAGAATATGCCGAAGGTGACGAAGGAACTTCTGGCCAGGATAATGAGCTATCTCAAACCATACTGGCTGCAGTTCATCTTCGTGTTCATAGCGATACTGCTGTCGGCGACCGTCGGGCTCTTTCCGTCGATCATCACAGGCCGCATCGTGGACGAGGCGCTGGTGGGAAAGAACATGGAGCTTCTCATAAAGCTGCTCCTTGCCGCGTTCGCAGCGCTCACCGTGAGCCAGCTTGTTGGTGTGCTTGAGAACTACATCAACGCGTGGATCTCGCAGCGCATCATCTTTGACATGCGCAATCAGATGTATAAACACCTGCAGTACATGCCGCATTCGTTCTTCACGACTGAGAAGCAGGGCGACATCATCACGCGCATGAACACGGATATAAGCGGCGTCAGTTCTGTCATCAGCGGCACGCTTTCCAATATCGTCAGCAATGTAGCGACAGTCATCACGACTCTGGTGGCGCTCTTCAGCATGAGCGCTCCTCTGGCGCTGGTGGGAATCGCTGTCATCCCGCTTTTGGTGCTTCCTACAAGGACAGCCGGCCGCACGCGCTGGAAATACCTGACGCAGAGCCAGGCCAAGAGCGATGAGCTAAACCAGAAGATCGATGAGACGCTTTCGGTCAGCGGCTCTATGCTGGTAAAGATATTCACCCGCGAGCAGAAGGAATATGACGACTTCGTAAAGGTCAACAAGGAGGTCACCGATCTCAACCTGAAGGAACAGAGATCCGGCCAGCTCTTCCGCGTGGTGATGGGAATGTTCACTCAGCTGGGACCGCTGCTGATCTACTTCGCGGGCGGATATTTCATTATCAGACAGATAGATACTTCGCTGACTGTCGGTGTCATCACGGCGACCGTGGCGCTCATAAACAGGCTGTACAGGCCTATCGAGCAGCTGATGAACATCTCTGTAGATTTCACAAGATCTCTGGCGCTGTTCACCCGCATATTTGACTACTTTGACAGGGAAAACACCATCGTTTCGCCGGAGAACGGGCAAAAACCTGATGTCGACAACAAGCCGATCACTTACGAGCATGTCGCGTTCAGCTACAATCCGGAGAACCCTATTCTCACGGATGTTGACTTCGAGGTGCCGGGCGGCAGCATGTACGCGATCGTGGGGCCTTCAGGCTCCGGCAAATCGACCGTGGTGAACCTCATACCGAGGCTTTATGATGTATGCGGAGGATCTGTGAAGATCGCCGGGGTGGATGTGCGCGATTTCGACCTCACATATCTGAGAGAGCAGATAGGCGTGGTGACTCAGGAGTCGTATCTCTTCAATGGCACCATACTTGAGAACCTCAGGTATGCTAAGAACGACGCGACGATGGAGGGAATAGAAGAAGCCTGCCGCATCGCCAACATCCATGAATTTATAAGCAATCAGCCTGACGGTTATGATACACAGGTAGGCAACCGCGGACTGAAGCTCTCAGGCGGCGAGAAGCAGAGACTGTCGCTTGCCAGAGTCATACTGAAAGACCCTAAGATACTGATCCTTGATGAGGCGACATCCGCTCTTGACTCAATATCCGAGAATTCGATACAGGACGCTCTGGAGCAGATGATGGTGGGGCGCACAAGCATCGTAATAGCCCACAGGCTTTCTACGATACTGAAGGCCGACCGCATACTTGTTGTGAAGGACGGTGTCATCGCCGAGCAGGGTACACATGAAGAGTTGCTGGAGAAGGGCGGCACATATAAGGAGCTGTATGAGACACAGTTCCGCCAGGCGATCGACAGCGAGGCTGCGAGGAGCAATGCTGAGGCGGCCGGGGAAAGCGATGGTCTGGACATCGCGACTCTGTCGACACAGTTCGGGGTCAGGAAGATCACAGAGTCTGACATATCGGCGGTATACAGACTGGCTAAGTCAAACAGAAGATACTACAGGTATCTGGGAAGGATCCCTACAAGAGAGAGCCTTACGGAAATCATCTCTGAGGTACCGGAAGGAGTATCGCGAAGCTGCAAGCATTTCGTGGGATTCTATAATGAAGACGATGTTCTCGTGGCGGTCATGGACCTTATTACGGGGTACCCGGAGAGCGATGATGCGTTCATCGGCTGGCTGATGGTCGACGGTGAGATGCAGGGAAGAGGCATAGGATCAGGCATCTTCGCAGACGTGAGAGCTGCCATGAAGGCAGCGGGCTACGATTACATGGCGCTCGCTGTGGTGAAAGAGAATGAAGAGGCCCTAAAATTCTGGAAGGATCAGGGCTTTAAGGTAAAAAAGGAGTCTGTCAGCACGGACGGATATGAAGTCTACGTGATGGACAGAGATATTTAGAATGGACGGGGCACTGAGATTCAGAAAGGCGACAGGGGATGACCTGGACGCAATAGAGCGGATATACGAGCGTACGCACGACGTGGAAGAGGCCGGGCTCACGACGACCGGATGGGTCAGGGGGATCTATCCGGTAAGGGAAGTGGCCGAGGCGTCACTGGTACGCGGCGACATGTATGTTGCCGAACACGACGGTGTGGTGGCTGCGACAGGGATCATCAATAAGATCCAGGTAAACGTATATCTGGACTGCGACTGGGAGTACAAGGCGCCGGATGACAAGGTGTGCGTGCTTCATACTCTGGCAGTCGATCCGGACGCGAGAGGCTTTGGCATAGGGCCGGCCTTTGTGAGGTTCTATGAGAAGCTCGCCGGAGAATGGGACTGCGAGGTGCTGAGGATAGACACCAATGCGAGGAATGCTGCTGCACGGAAGATGTACGCGAAGCTCGGTTACACCGAGACTGACATAGTACCGACGGTATTCAACGGCATCGCCGGAGTGGATCTGGTGCTGATGGAGAAAAAGATATAGATGAGTCAGATAAGTATTTTTGACAACGCTAAAAACGATAATCAGCCGCTCGCGGCAAGGATGCGCCCGAGGAACTTCGATGAGTTCGTCGGTCAGCAGCATCTGGTGGGAGAGGGCAAGGTGCTCCGCAATCTTATTGAACGCGACAGCGTCTCTTCCATGATATTCTGGGGGCCTCCGGGCGTGGGAAAGACGACCCTGGCTCAGATAATCGCCGCGAAGACTGACGCTCAGTTCATCACGTTCAGCGCGGTAACGAGCGGCATAAAGGATATCAAGACGGTGATGCAGCAGGCGGACAAGATGACCGCCATAGGCGCGCGCACCATCGTTTTCGTGGATGAGATCCACAGGTTCAACAAGGCGCAGCAGGACGCGTTTCTGCCTTTCGTGGAGAAGGGCAGCATCATCCTGATAGGCGCTACGACAGAGAATCCTTCATTCGAGGTGAACGGCGCTTTGCTGTCAAGGTGCAAGGTATTTGTGTTGCACCAGCTTAGTCCTGAGGATATCGCGCAGCTTATAAGAAACGCGATCAGGGACCCGAGGGGATTCGGCGACCAGGATCTCAGGATCAGCGATGACGTCATCAGCGCGCTCGCCTCTTTCGCAAACGGTGATGCCAGGACAGCGCTCTCGACTCTCGAGATGATGGTGCTGAACGCGGACCACTCGAATGACCCGGCTGACGGGCATGAGGTGATCACAGTCACTACAGAAGATTTTGAGCAATGCACTTCCCGTAAGTCGCTGCTGTATGACAAGCAGGGCGAGGAGCACTACAACCTTATCTCCGCTCTGCATAAATCGATGAGGAACTCAGACGCGGACGCTGCGGTCTACTGGCTGGCGCGCATGCTGGAGTCGGGCGAGGATCCTATCTACATCGCAAGGCGCGTAACGCGCTTCGCGGCAGAGGACGTCGGCCTCGCCGATCCGAGAGCCCTGGAGCTCTCGGTCGCGGCATTCCAGGCCTGCCATCTGATAGGAATGCCGGAGTGCAGCGTGCACCTCACCGAGGCCGTCATATACAACGCGCTCGCGCCTAAGTCCAACGCCATGGACGTGGCCTACATGGAGGCCGCCCGCGACGCCAATGAGCACATAGCCGAACCTGTTCCGCTCCAGATCAGAAACGCCCCTACAAAACTGATGAAGGAGCTTGACTACGGAAAGGGTTATGTATACGCCCACGATACCGAGGACAAGATAGCCGACATGGAGTGCATGCCTGACAATCTGCGCGGCAGAGAGTACTATCACCCGGGTGACCAGGGCTTTGAGCCTCGCTTCAGGGAGCGCTACGAGGCCATCAAAAAGTGGCGCCGCGACCATAAAAAGAAATAAACAACTAAATATATCAATTGCACCATATGTTAACTGCACCTTAAGAAACAGCACTATCTCAAGAAAAAACCCTGAGGGGAAAAGGAGCAGAAATGGAAAGAACTGACAGCCGTTATGCGGCTTATATTCAGATCCTCAAAGAGGAACTCGTACCCGCGATGGGATGTACAGAGCCTATCGCCATCGCCTACGCGGCGGCAAAGGCTACGGAAGTACTCGGGACCAGGCCTGACAGACTGGTTGCTGAGGTGAGCGGCAATATCATCAAGAACGTGAAAAGCGTAGTGGTGCCGCATACGGGCGGCCTCAGAGGCATACAGGCGGCAGCGGCTGCGGGAGCCGTGGCCGGGGACGCTTCAGCAGAGCTCGAGGTCATCTCCAATGTGACACCGGATCAGATAAAGGAGATAGGCAAGTATCTTGAAGAGGCTGAGATCACGGTAAAACACGTGGACAACGGCCATATCTTCGACATTGCCGTGAGGGCCTTCAGGGGAGAAGACTCCGCGTATGTAAGGATAGTCGATCATCACACAAACATCGTGACCATCCGCCTGAACGACAGCATCATCCTCAGCAAGGATGTGAACGAGCCAAAGTCCGGCGGCAAGACTGACAGGAGCTGCCTTACCATAGAAGGCATAGTCGAATTCGCAGATGCTGTGGATGTAGAGGAAGTCCGGGAGATCCTTGACAGACAGATCAGGTACAACATGGCGATAGCTGAAGAAGGCTTGGCAGGAGACTACGGCGCCAACATAGGCAGCACCATCATGCTGGGCCATGAATATGACCTCAAATACGTGATGAGAGGATACGCGGCCGCGGCAAGCGACGCGCGTATGAACGGCTGCGAACTCCCGGTAGTCATCAATTCCGGAAGCGGCAACCAGGGCATAACAAACAGTGTCCCTGTCATCGTATACGCGAGAGCCAAGAACAAATCGACTGAAGATCTTTTCAAAGCCCTCTGCGTGTCAAATCTGGTGACCATCCACCTCAAGACAGGCATCGGGACTCTCTCCGCGTACTGCGGAGCCGTAAGCGCGGGCTGCGGAGCCGGCGCAGGCCTGGCCTATCTGCAGGAGAAGGGAGTCGATGGCGTAGCGCACACGGTCGTAAACGCTCTGGCGGTCAATTCCGGAATAGTATGCGACGGGGCTAAGGCAAGCTGCGCGGCAAAGATTGCTGTATCCGTAGAGGCGGGCCTGATGGGTCTTTCGATGTACAATAAAGGCAACCAGTTCTTCGGAGGCGACGGCCTCGTCAAGAACGGTGTTGAAAGCACCATAGACGCAGTCGGAAAACTGGCCAGATTCGGCATGAAGGAGACGGACGAGGAAATCATCCGCCTGATGCTTGAGGATTAAGAAAAAAACCGGCGCCACGGAGGCGCCGGATTTTTAATTATCTTAAACAGTTATGCGATCTCGAGTGCGATCTCCATCATCTTTGTGAAGGAGTTCTGGCGCTCTTCTGCTGTCGTGTTTTCTTCAGGATAGTTGAAGGAGTCGGATACCGTGCAGATGCAGAGGCCGTTCTTGCCGAGCCTTGCCGCGTTGCAGTAAAGCGCGGCGGATTCCATCTCGACTCCGAGAACGCCCATCTTGGACCATCTCATTGCTGAAGCGGCGTCATCGTAGAACATATCCGAAGAAAGGATGTTGCCGACCTTGAACCTGGCGCCGGCTTTTCTTGTGGCCGCTACTGCTTTCTCAAGCAGTTCGAAAGAAGCGATAGGGCAGAATGTACCCGGAAGCTCATACTGATTTGCGTAGCTGCCGTTGGTGCAGGCTCCCTGAGCGATGATGATGTCGCGGACGTGCAGTTCAGGGTCGATCGAACCGCAGGATCCGATACGGATGATGTTCTTCACATCATAGAACGCGAAGAGCTCGTACGAATAGATTCCGATCGCAGGCTGGCCCATTCCGGATGCCATGACTGAAACTCTCTTGCCTTTGTATGTGCCTGTGTAGCCCTGGACACCGCGTACGTTGTTCACGAGCACAGGGTTCTCAAGGAATGTCTCGGCTATGAATTTGCTGCGGAGCGGATCGCCCGGCATCAGCACTGTTTCGGCAAAATCGCCTGCCTTAGCGTTTATATGAGGAGTAGGGATTGACATGATATTCTCCTTTCTCTGCATTGTGTATTGTCTTTTATATTACAAGCCAATTTTACCATAAACGGAGACGCATATAGAACTGCTCTTTCGATGTTTCGGGCGGAGCTCTAAATGTCCCATTTTTCAATAGAATTTTGATGACATCCCGTCAGCGACTGTGATATAATCTTACGGCTAGTGCGGACAGCACGGCAGACAAAAAATCAAAGGGACTTTATTGATGAAAGATATCGAAATCAGAGAATTATTCAGAAACACAGAAGCATATGCCGGCAAAGAGATAACGGTATACGGATGGGTGAGGGGAAACAGAAGCAGTAACCAGTTCGGATTCCTCTCGGTAAACGACGGCTCGTTCTTCACACCTGTACAGGTGGTCTATGAGGCGGACAAGCTTGCCAACTTCAGCGAGGTAGCGAAGTTCAGACTGAGCGCGGGCGTAGAGGTCAAAGGTACGCTGGTGCTTACACCTGAGGCCAAGCAGCCGTTTGAGATCAAGGCAGATGAGATCGCTCTAATAGCGGATTCCGACCCGGACTATCCGCTCCAGAAGAAACGCCACACGATGGAGTTCCTCAGGGAGATCGCTCACCTGAGACCGCGCAGCAACACTTTCTCCGCGGTATTCAGAGTAAGGAGCGTCGCGGCATACGCGATCCACAAGTTCTTCCAGGAGAAAAACTTCATCTACGTGCACTCGCCTGAGATCACATGCAGTGATGCTGAAGGCGCCGGCGAGATGTTCCAGGTAACGACACTCGACCTCGACAACCTGCCGAGAGACGCTGAAGGAAACATCGACTACAGCAAGGACTTCTTCGGCAAGAAGGCAAACCTGAGTGTATCGGGACAGCTTGAGGGAGAGATCATGGCGCTCGCGTTCCGCAACATCTATACGTTCGGACCGACATTCCGCGCAGAGAACTCAAACACCGCGAGACACGCTTCCGAGTTCTGGATGATGGAGCCTGAGATGGCGTTCTGTGATCTTAATGGCAACATGGACATCGCCGAGGAGATGATCAAGTACATCATCAGCTACGTACTTGAACACT
>JAFRVY010000104.1 GCA_017438285.1 Bacillota bacterium | reverse complement strand
TGGCGGCCTTGACGTCGGGTCTGTCCTGAATGAAGTCTTCGGACTGGACGGGATCGCCGCCGTCAATGGAGTACGCGAAGGCCGTGATCGGGGTGGAACTGTGGGCCCAGCCCCGGGTCTCCAGATCCTCGATATCGCCTTCGATGGGATTTTCGGCCAGCCAGTCGTTCGCGCGCCCGTCGACCATCATTTCAAAGTCCACGAAAATGGTATCGAAGGACTTGGCGAGCAGTTCGGTGTCGGAGGTGGCCTGCGCTGCAGGAGCCGCTCCGGGTGCGCCGTACCAGATAACGTCGATGTTCGGGGTCTTGTGATCGTCGGCATAATCATGGGGCGCGGCAATCCGCAGGGTCTGCGCGCCGGCGGGAACGCCCGAGAAGATCACAGAAACCTTATCAAAGGTCTGGAAATCGCCGGTATTCGGGCAGGTCACCTGCTTCGTCTCGTTGTTGAAGGTCACGTCCATGTACCGGTCGTCCTTCGCGGCGTAGAGGAAGGTGAATTCCACGTCGCCGGCTTCCACCGTGACGTCGAAGTCGTACCACGTGCCCACGGGATCCACACCGTCTAGGGGCTTCAGGGACAAGGCCGTCTTTATGTCGGGATCTTCATGGCTGTACTGGAGTTCCTCGTTGGTGTTGTCTCCGCATTCCTTGTAGTCGAATGCTTGTATCTCAGTGAGCGTGCCGGAGGAAGTCGCACCGCCATCCTTACCGCCCCAGAAAGCCGTTCCGAGCACATCCGAATAATGCCACATTTCGGAACCAGCTTCCGACCAGGAAACGCACCCCAGGCGGGACCCGCCCAACGCTTCAGTGGCGATAACCTCGAGGCCGAACTTGCCGCCCTCTTCGATATCGATCTCCTCGGGGATCGGGCAAGCAATTTCGTACAGGATGTGACCGCTGCCGCTTTCAGGTGAAACCGTCTTGTATTCGATCTGATCGAACAGCCCGTTGTTAGCTTCCTTGGCATACATGTGGTATGTCACGATGACACCGTCGCCCGACAAGTTGATGTAACATACCTTGTCGCCGTTGTTCGCGTAGTTGTATTCATACTGCGGCGTCCGGTTGTACGAGAAGTCGAACATGACGCCGATGGATTCGCGGTTCCAGGTCTCCTGAGGATTCCCGTTGGAGTAGTCGATGTCCTCGTCAGCGATATCGACGTAGAGGTAAATATAACTGCTGTTGTAAAGAGCCCAAAATGTACCGGTGGAGTCCTCCAGGGAGCCGCTGAAATAGTCGAGGTTCTGCTCTGTCATAGCCTGAGGTGCGCAGAGGTCGTAAAGGGCGTCCCGTTCCCCGTCGATGTTGACGCCCATTTCGGCGATACGCGGGATGGTCACGGTCTTGCCCGCGACTTCTTCCCCGGCGGTATTTTCAGAGAGGGTGATGTCCCAGTACTTATACTTGCCGTTTTCAATGCCCGAGAGGTTGAAATCCACAGGGTTGACTTGATCTTCTGCATAAGTCGGCATCAGCAGGTCGCGCAGTTTGAGGCCGTTCTCCACGGGAGCCTTTTCGTCCTCCATGATCTCTTCCCAGAGGAACGGGATCTCATAGGTTGTGGTCTTTGTTTCCTCATTGCGGGTGACCTTCCAGTCCTGGAAATTGTCAAACCCGTAGGTACCACCCTGCGTGGCAAAGGTGCCGTACGCAATGTCACCGTCATTGTTGATACCGACACCAGCGCGCGATTTGTCGTCATCGTCATCTGTTGTCGTAATGTTGAAAATGATGGAGTCGTTCTTCCAGATATCTCCGTTGTCTCCGCCGCCGATCCCGTTCCAGCGCTTCTCCTGCACCACGACGGCGCAGTAGTAGAGTGCTTTCTCGTCCCACCGCATATACACATCGGTCTTTGAAGGGATGAGATCCTTGTCACTCATCAGTTCCGGATGTCCGGCGTCACAGAGGGACAGATATGCGCCTTCCTTCTGTGTCATGTCGAACGTCACAGTCGTGATGGGATCGCCCCAGCCTTCATCCGGTGAATAGACGCCGTCGATAACCGGAGTTTTGTCACCGACATGGTACACGGTCGTGGGCGTGAGGGCCATGGCTCCCGCCGAAACAGGAATGACTGCGCTTGTCGTGATGAGCACGAACACAAGAAGAGTGATCGTGCAGCGCAAAGCTTTCTTCATAAGGCAAATCTCCTTTCACTGATTGTGAATGATTCAGACCTTTCAGGGATCATAAACTATTATACAGCATTTCGAATTGATTTTCAAGTATTTTTAACCATTATTAACAAAAATCAGATCGAAACGCTCTGTCAGGAGCGAGCTTCACACAAAGTGGTTTCTGAACGGTCCAAAGCTGCAGAGATGATTTCTATCCGCCGCCCATTCCGTCAATAGGCAGACCCGCTCCGCTATGAAAAAAGCCGCTCCCCTTCCCTGCGCAAAAAACTCCGCCAGTCCAGAGGAGGTAACTCCAGTGAACTGGCGGATGTTGTTCAGTTAACTAGTCCAGTCGTATTCTCAGTGCTTCTTACGGGACACAGCAAACCCACCAAGGGAGATCACTGCGGCGACAGCGGCGATCACACCGAAGTCGAAGGTGTTCGGCGCTTCTTCCTTGGCGTCGAGGACTTCGTCCACGGGAGCAGCGGCCGC
>JAFRVY010000103.1 GCA_017438285.1 Bacillota bacterium | reverse complement strand
TCTCGTCGCCCAGTTCCTCAAACCATAACTCCCCAAGAGCCTGCGGGGCAATGTCTTCGTGTACGCCTTTAGGCAACGGAGGATAATTCCATTTGCCGTCCAAACTTCCCTTCCTTGCATCATAGATCATCTTTATTTCGAATGGAATCTTCTGATTTGCCGCCTTGAGAACCTGACCAATCTCCATAAAATCATGAGTCAGCTCGCACAGCGGTGTCTCTTCATCGAACTTGCCCTTTAAGACTTCATTCAATTTCTCCGGTCTGACCAGCGTTCCATTCACTTCGTAGAGACACTTGGCGCTGAAACTGAAAGCACTCAGATATCCGTGAATATAGATCTTGTCAGCACGTCCTTTCGCGTAATTGTTGCAGAGGGAGATCATATGTGTCTGTAGCTCAGACAGTCGGTTCATGAAGGATCCTTCCGGACTGTCACCGGCAGCCTTCACAACTGGCTGCGGCGTTTTCGCAGCCGGCTTCGCTGTGTTATCTTTCTTGAACTTATCAAACATCCCCATAATCAACCTTCCCTTACTTCTTCATATCAACAAACTGTCCTATATCGAACAGGAACAGATAGGATTCCTTGACCTTCTTGCCGGTGGCACCTTCCAGAGCCTCGCGGTAGGTCTCTATCTGGCCCGCATAGGTCTCCCGTATATCTTCCAAAGTCCTGCCGCCGCCCATATAACTGTTCTTGTAGTCGATGAGCACGATGTCGCCGTCTTCTTCAAAGTAACAGTCGATAACGCCCTGAACCACGGCTTTCTCACCTCGGATCTCCTTCTCGAGAATGAATTCCTTCTCGCGCAAAAGCCTGCCGTCGGCATAAGCCTTTGCAGCCCGCCGGCCGACTTCAGTTGCGAAGAATCCGGCAATCTTGTCAGGCTTGACCGCCTGCCTTTCTTCCGGTGTGATCTTGCCATTCGCTTCAAGCCCGTCGGCAACAGAGACGATATGATCCTCACCCAGCTCCTGCGCTTTCGCGAAGTCCAGTTTTTCCATGACCAGATGCATGACCGTACCCGCCTCAGCGGCCGTCAGCTTATGCTTCGTCATATCAGGCTCGAACTCGGCGATCGGTACCGAATAATGACGTCCGTCCGCGTTGAGCTCCGTGACCGAATACTTCAGCTTGACCGGTTCATCCGGCGAATCATATTCATACCCGAGGCGCCTGTCGATCTCACTGTAAAGGGCATCGTCAGGTCCTGCAGGTTCATTTTCTATTCGTTCCATGAGGCTGGCGAGCCTGCTGCCCTGCTGTGCCGGTGCAGAAGGCTGCTGCGCGCTGTCGATGATCTCGATCCCGCATCCCGGCAGGCCTTTGAGGCTTGCGTACATCATGTCCAGATAGGAATTCGTGCCCGGATAGTCGTGGAGTTCTTCTTCCTTTTTGACCGTGCCGACGACCTCCAGCCTGTCTTTGGCTCTCGTCAGCGCCACATAGAGCACCCGCTTGGCTTCATCGAGAGACTCGGCGCTGTGCCGCGCGCTGATCACGCTCTGGAGCAAAGTCTTCTTTCTCCAGTGTTCCTGCGGATTGACGAGAGGCAGGCCGATGCCGCAGCTTTTGTGCATCGGCGCATTGGACTGATTGCCGCCTTTGATCTGACTCCCCGCCGCCGTCAATATCACGACCGGGAACTCCAGGCCTTTGCTCTTGTGGACCGTCATGACGCGGACCACGTCCTCGCTCTCGCTGATGGTCTTTGCCTCGGCTTCGGAAGTGTTGGTGTCGGCCATGGCCTCCACGTATCGCAAAAAACCGTTGAGACCGCTGTGATTCGTCTTCTCGAATTTGGCCGCCTTCTCCACGATGAACTGCAGATTCGAAGCCCGCTGCTTCCCTGCCGGCAGCCCGCTGCAGTAATCGTAATATCCCGTATCGTACAGAAGCATGCGGACCAGTTCCTCGAGAGGCACCGCCTTGCCCGTTTCCTTCCAGAGATCGATCCGATCCTCCATGGCTGCGATCTTCTCGCGCAGGTCTGCTGCCGGCCCGTTTTCACGATAGTCTCTGACCGCACTGCAAAAGCTTCCGTCACGCTTGTTGATCCTGATCTTTGCAAGCTCTGCCGCGGTGAAATCGAAATATGCCGAACGCATGACCGAAATCAGCGGCACGTCCTGGCGCATGTTGTCGATGACTCTCAGCAGGTTCAGGAAGACCAGTATCTCCACGGTCTCATAGTATCCTTCTCCCGTTTCGCCGTATGCAGGGATGCCTTCGTTGTTCAGGTACCGTTCCACCTCGGCAACCGTTTTGTTAGCCCTGGCAAGGACGGCGATATCGCGGTATTCTACCTTCCTTGTGGTCTTTGTCTGCGGATTATAGATCTCGCTTCCGTGGGCCTCTTTTATGATTTTGGCGATGACGGCGCACTCCGCCTCTCCCCGTTCGGGATCGTCATCACCGAAGTCCTGCCGGTTGATGACGTGGAGTTTCGTCTCATATCCCGGGAATTCCTCCGGCACCGTACAGTGCAACTTCGCATTTTCATCGTAGCCGTCCATGATGTTCTCGAATATAGCGTTGACGGCGTCCGTAATGCGCTTCTTGCTTCTATAGTTGTTGTTCAGATTGATGACCAGACTGTTCGGTTCCGCATCGCTATCGTAGCTTTCGGCCTTCGCGAGGAACAGCTCCGGCTCGGCCAGTCTGAACTTGTATATGCTCTGTTTCACATCGCCGACCATGAACCTGTTGTCATCGCGGGCGATCTTCTTGACGATTTCCTCCTGCAGCATATTGCTGTCCTGGTACTCGTCAACGAATATATATTTGAATCTGGCGCGCTGTTCCGCAGCCGCCTTTTCATTCTCCAGAATATCGATCACATAGTGCATGGCGTCATCGAAGTCAATGACATTGATCTCAGCCTTGGCGGCCCTGTAAGCCTCTTCGAATTCCTCGATGAGTCCGACCAGATAGGCGGTATCGTCCGCAACGCATCTGATCTCTTCATCATATTCAGCAGCCGTTCGCTGATAGTACTTTTCTTTGAGATTCTTCAGCACCTTTTTGCCGTCATTTCTGAGACTGGCAACCTCGTCCTTGACGGATGCATAGGCTTCTTTTTCATCCTTGCCTGCGGACATGGTGTTGTATTTGCGTCCGAGGAATTCCCGCATGCCGTTATAATCGAGGCCTGCCACCATGGCCTCGCGGATCTTCTCCGTGTCCTCTGCTGCCTTTGCATAGAGTTTCGGCGTACCTGCCGCATCCAAAAGTTCCGCGGCTTCCTCGAAATAGCGCAGGGCTTCCGGCAGTACCTTGACGCTTTCGGCCGCGATGAAACTGTAAAGGCCCAAAGCCTCGCCCGGATTCTCACTTCCCATGAGGCCGGTCTGCCGCTTCGCCCAGTCCATGTAGTGCGGAATGCTCCGCAGGGCTTTAAATGTATTCACGACCGTCTGCTTGATGCTGTAGTCGTTCCTGTCGCTGCTGTGTCTCGTGAGAAAGCCGAAGAATTCCTCTGAACCGCCGGCGTATCTCTCCTCGAAGACGGCATCGATGACATCATTCTGCATGATGAGACCCTGCGTTTCATCCTGCACGGAGAATCCCGGTTCCAGATTCGTCAGATAGAAATACTGCTTGATGATATCAAGCGCGAAGGAGTGGAACGTTCCAATGGCTGCCGCCGGCAGAAGCTGGAGCTGGCGCAGCAAAAAGGCCCTGTCCTTCTCCGAAAGACCGGTGTTTTCTGCGAGTTCTGCACGGATGGCCTTTTCGAGCCTTTGCTTCATCTCGCTCGCCGCGGCGTTGGTAAATGTGGTGATCAGGAACCTGTCGACGTCGACCTGCTCATCGATGATGAGTTTTTTGATGCGCTCGATCAGCACCGTGGTCTTGCCTGATCCCGCCGCTGCCGATACGAGAATATTCTTATCTCTGAGCTCGATTGTTTTTTTCTGATCCTCTGTCCAGTTTGGCATTATCCCTCTCCTTTTTTACTGCTTCATTATACCACATTCGTGATATAATGTTTGGCGTAGACAACGCAAAGAAACGGGAGAAAAACTATGAAAGATTTCAAGAGACCTACAATGCTAATGATACTCGATGGATTCGGCCTGAACCCATCCGAAAAAGGCAACGCCATCGCTGCGGCAAACAAACCGCACCTTGACGAGATCTTTGCCAAATATCCGAAGACGTCACTGAAGGCCTGCGGTCTGGACGTGGGGCTTCCTGACGGACAGATGGGAAATTCTGAGGTCGGCCACTTGAATATCGGCGCCGGCAGGATCGTCTATCAGGATCTGACCATGATTACGAAGGCGATCGAAGATGGCAGTTTTTTTGAGAATAAAGCTTTTGCAAAGGCCATAGACCACGTCAAAAAGAACGGTTCCACTCTGCATCTTCTGGGACTGCTCTCCGACGGCGGCGTACACAGCCACATCACGCACCTGCTGGCACTCATCGATCTGGCTAAGAAAAACGGCATCGAGAAACTCTGCATACACTGCTTCCTGGACGGACGTGACGTACCGCCGAGATGCGCCCTGACCTATATGGATCAGTTGACGGCGCACATGGAAGAAGTCGGTCTTGGACGTGTGGGCATCGTCAGCGGCAGATACTACGCCATGGACAGAGACAAGAGATGGGAAAGGCTCGAGAAGGCATATGACGCCATGACCATCGGTGAGGGGTATCACGCACCGACGGGACAGGATGCCATCAGGATGGCTTATGAAAGAGACGAAAACGATGAATTCGTACTGCCGACAGTAGTCGACGGCGCGTATCCTGTCGAAGACGGCGACGGCATGATCATGTTCAATTTCAGACCGGACAGAGCTCGTGAAATCACTAGGGCTTTCGTCGATAAGGATTTCGACGGCATGGCCTTTGAGAGGAAGAAAAAAGTTTCCGATATCTGCTACATCTGCATGACCCAGTACGATGCGGAGATGCCGAACGTCACACTGGCCTATCCGCCGGAAACGCCTGCAAACACGCTGGGTGTCTACCTGAGCAATCTGGGACTGCACCAGCTCAGGATCGCTGAGACTGAGAAGTACGCGCACGTCACATTCTTCTTCAACGGCGGCGTCGAAGAACCGGAAGAAGGCGAAGACAGAATCCTGGTTCCGTCCCCTTCCGTACCGACATACGACCTGCAGCCGGAGATGAGCGCACCGATCGTAACGGAAAAGGTCCTCGAAGCCATCGATTCTGACAAATACGACGTTATTATTCTGAACTTCGCGAACGCGGACATGGTCGGACACACAGGAGTCATGGAAGCTGCAATCAAGGCTATCGAGACTCTCGACGAATGCGTTCCGAAGATCGTTGACGCGGTTTTGGCCAAGGGCGGACAGATCCTGCTGACTGCGGACCACGGCAACGCGGATGAGATGATCGACGAAAACGGAAACGTCATGACGGCACACTCCCTCAACGACGTTCCGCTTGTAAATATTTCAGAAGGCGCTCTGCCGCTCAAGGACGGCGGCAAGCTCTGCGACATCGCGCCGACCCTGCTGAAACTCATGGGACTTGAGGTACCGGCAGAGATGACAGGAAAACCACTGGTATAGATTATGAACGATACGAAAAAGAGGCGCTGCGTCATTGTGGGCGGTGCCCCGATCATTGATTATGACAATGTAATAAAGTATCTGCGTGAAGACGACTGGTTCGTCTTCTGCGACAGCGGGCTCAAGCATCTGCAAAAGCTTCAGACTGAAGCCGAGATCATGCCCGACCTGATCGTCGGCGATTTCGATTCCTACGATAATCCGCAGCTGGAAGACGTTGAAACCATCGTTTTGCCGACGGTAAAGGACGAGACAGATACCGCTTTCGCGGCCTCAGAGGCGCTTAGACGGGGTTTTGATGACTTTTTGATCATCGGTGCGATCGGAGCGCGTCTCGACCACACGCTGGTCAATATTTCCCTCCTCTACAAGCTGTACAAGGCGGGATGCGCTGCCGTGCTGCTGGACGACTATTCTGCAATGACCATCGCAGGAAAAGAGCCGTCCTATATAGACGGCTCCTACATGTTCTTTTCTTTATTCAATATGTTCGGTCCATCCCGCGATATCACCATCACCGGGGCGAAATACAATCTGTCCAGGGCCGAAGTCCGGCCGGACGCCCAATACGCCACCAGCAACGAGGTGGCACCCGGCAGCACTGCCTGTGTCACTGTCGGTGACGGCGAGCTTTTGCTCATGAAAATAAGCCGGGAAATGTCGGACCTGTAAAATTACAGACTTGCACCCAAAGCTCTGCACTCTTCGAGTTTCGCAGGGCTTTTGTTTTCTTCTCCGTTTGACGTGATCACGCCGACGATCTCGATGCCCATGAAATCAAAGGCCGACTTGATCTGGCTGTTGATCGCATCGTATACGCCAGGGGAACCTGAACTCAGAAGCATTGCAAACTTCGTAGCCTTTGCAGGCTTGCCGATGGCGTAGAATCTGTGAAGCGCCGCCTGCATCTGAGCGGTAAGCGTCCAGTAGTATACAGCGGAGGCAAACACGATCATGTCGCAGTCAGCGAGGTGCGGATAGATGTCCTGCATATCATCCTGCTGGACACACTGACCTTCGCCCTGCACGTGGCAATATTCGCAGCCCTGACATCCGGCGATGTCCATACGGCCGACATCGAATCTGACGACTTCATGACCTGCGCTCTGTGCGCCGGCTGTGAATGCGTCAGCCATGGCTGATGAATTGCCGTTCTTTCTCGGGCTTCCTGACAGTAATAATATCTTCATATTGATATCCTCCTTGTTTTGTTATGAGACCATTATACACCACAAACCGTTTTAGCATAACAAAAACCGCCGGTGACCCGGCGGTTTTTGATTCCTACAAATTCAACTATTCTATTGTCTGTTGTCCTTTGCTTTTTGCCAGTTTGTTTCTGATGTTTTTCACTACGACGAATGCGAAGAAGATGAATCCTACATATCCGTTGATGACGTAGATGATGTTGATCAGTTTGTTAAACGGAAGCAATGTAGCGATGAAGAATCCAAGAGCTGCTCCAACTACGATCAGCAGCCTGTATCTCTTTGTTCCTTCTTTCGCAACTCTGCTTACTCCGGTCCAAAGCAACGGACAAGCCGTAGTATATACTCCGAGGAATGCGACCACCGCATATACTATTGCCCCGGTATGGCTGATGTTGTCGATGATCTTGAGAAGCGGAATCTGAGAATCCCATACCAGAGTGATATTGGCAAGCTCAGACAGCGTTACCACTGCAAAAGCAAGTGCCACGACGGCGAGTCCGATTATGGTGCCGTATCTCGCATTGTTGTAGGAAGGCTCCGTTTTGCCCATTCCTCCAAAGAATCCGATCATCCACATGATAGCAAAGCCCACATTGTTGATGATGGCCTGCCACCATGTCGGCGCCGCCTTCATGACATCCATTTCGACAACCATTTTGCTTCCTTCTACGATGCCGGTATCGCCTTTGATGATGCCGGCGATCGCTCCAAGGAGACATAATGCAATCAGTACCGGACCAATCTTACCAATCAGGTTGATAAGACTGCTTAGTCCCATTATGGTAGAAGCCAAAGCCGCAAGAGCAATGAATGCAGCCCCCATCCATACAGGAACGCCGAACTGCTGGTTCGCAACAGCGCCTCCGCCTGCGCACATTACTATGAAGCATGCGTAGCAGAAGAAGGATGCGAAGTAATCGTAGAACGTGCCGACATACTTGCCGCAGAAATATCTGCAGATCTGGCTCATTCCGCCTTCGTACTGTCCAATGTGTCCTGCATAGATGAAGTTTTGATTGAGGTACCAGAAGAAGAAGAAATAGAATACGCAGCTTATCATCGAAACTAGCCCATAAGCCGTGTAGTATTGCAACATCTCCTGACCTGTCGCATAGCCCGATCCCATATAGTATGCGATTACTGAACCCGCAAGAATCAATATTCGTTTCATGCTAGTCTTTTGTTCGTTCATTTTGTCCTCGTCCTTATGAGTTCTTCAGGGCTTTTTTTACTTCTTCAAGACAAAGCTGATCCTCTTCGACGGTTCCACCGCTTATGCCAAGGGCGCCGATGAACTTGCCGTCCTCAAATACCGGCATTCCGCCGGCAAAGGTCACGACCTTTCCACCATTGCTGATATGCATTCCGAACAGTTCTCCCGTCGGCAGTGAATCCTCGTAGAAATCTTTTGTCTCGCACCTCCAGGCCGCAGCGGTGTACGCTTTGTTCATGGCGAAATCTATATCGCCGAAGTAACCGCCGTCCATTCTGATAAGAGCTCTCAAGTGACCTCCTTCATCGACGAATGCAGCTGTACTGCACACGCCGAGCTCCTCGGCCTTTTTCAGTGCTATCCATAAAAGCTCTTCAACTTTTTTGATATCCATTGTCTTCTCCGTTTGATTACAAAGAATCCTAGTCCAAAATCAATGGAAGCCGTTTGATCATCCTGGCCGCGTTCGTGCCGAGCACCCGTATGGTCTGCGGATCATCATCTTTCGTGCACTTAAGCAAAGGCTCGCCGTCCTTCTGCTGCCTGTGCCGCAGGATGATCTCTTGAGCGTCCGCTCCGAGCCCGATGTCGAATACGCTGTGCTGCGCCGCGAATTCCGCCATTTCAAAAGCCGTCCCAAGAGAGAGGTCCTCCTCTTCGTCAACGTCTATGCTGTACACAGGAACGCCCTCTTCTTCGACTCCGTAATAGAATCCGTCAAACCAGTTTTTTTGATCTTTGCCGGTGTATAAAAGCACCAGACCTTCCATAACTTCCATCAATCTTTACCAACTAATACTTTATCAGCTCATTCGTTTTCGTCTAACTTGTCCAGGTAGTTCTGTACAAGTCCCACGGCAACTGCGCCTCTCGGTCCCAGTTCGCCTCTGATGTTTCCTGCACCGCATACGATGCCGTACTGGCTGAGCATGTATTCTGATATCATGTCTGATATCTCAAAATCCAATGCAGAGCCGCCGATCAGTATGATGTGGTCGAACATTCTGATGTTTCCGCCCGGAGCGACCTTTTTGAGCGCTCTCTCGGCGTTGACGAGCAGGACCTTTTTCTTGCAGTCCCGTCTGACTCTGGCTACCTTTTCAAGTGGAATTTGTTTTTCCAATGGGAAGAGTATCTCATTTTCCGTAAGCAGCGCGGTCCTTCCAAGAAGCGGAAGCGGACACGGCGTCTCCGGGAAAATGATCTGACCGTCTTCCATCGTGTAATGGAAGAGGCTGTCAATGTGAACAGCAGGATATTTCTTGACCATCTCGGCAGCTTCTCTGTCATTCAGGTCCAGTTACGAATCGATCATTCTCGTTACCATCTCGCCGGCTCCGGCAAGGTGCACGCCTTTGATCTTTCTTCCCTCTTCCCAGTATGCGGCGTCGATGGAGCCTGCACCCATGTCGACCACGACCAGAGGCCGCTTCGTTCCGGGTGTCGTCAGCGCACCGCGCACCGCCATTTCGACTTCAACGCCTCCGATCTTGACCGGGAATGGCATTTCCTCGTCAAGACTTTGGAGAAGATCGTTCATCAGCATCCTGTCGGTGTATACCATGGCGGCAAGTCCGATGGCACGGTTGACGCAGGTCTCGCCTGCGATGGCGCCTTTGACCTCCTGTGATGCGACGGTATCTACGGCCAGAATGTCTCTGACCTTGATGTCGTCGTAATCCTGTCCGCTGCTGTCGGCAAGACTTTGCTTGATTCTGCCGAGCATTCCGCCGACGGATGTGCAGGATTCTCCGATAATGTTCGTCACCTCTTTGAAGCCGTCGACCACGTCCATGATCTTGTCGGCGCCTTCCGCGATATCCACTTCTCTTTCGGTCCTGCCTGACTGGATCGTCAGATAGCCGATCGGGACGTGATATTCCTTGATTGCGCCGGCCGGTGTCTTGATGACGACCGCCGATCTGTTGCCGATGAGCGTAATAGCGATGTTCGCTACCGTTTTCGTCTCTTCACTGTCGAGACCGAATATGGATGCGATTCCGTACGGATTGCAAAGCTGGGAGATCGTTCTGCCCCGCTCGGCAACTTCAACAGCCGCCGGCATATCCAAAGGCACCGCATCGATATTCTTGACTTCGTCAACGATTGGAAGAGTTGCGTCGAGCCTGTTGGATATCAAAACACCGTCGTCCTTCTGGACGATGACGCCGTTGACCCTGACGCCTCTCTTCATCTGTTCGTTGATTATCTCTGCTGCTTCCTGGAATCCAGTTTTTTCGCTTACCAAAACCACCACATCTTCTTCGGTGGAGCATTGACCGAGGTCTTCTATCTTCTTCGTGTTGCCTACGCCAATGCCGCATCCTCCCGGCGTCGAAGGGTCGTGCCCTATCATGGCCGAGTCCGTGATGATCGTCTCGCTGATCGTCGACATAGCAAGATCGCCTATGACCGGTGTCGCCTCGTTAATGAGCGCAAAATCAATGTCGTCGATGCTGATCTTCGCATCCAGAGTGACCTCCTTCAGTGCGCGGACCAGACCTTTCATATTTTGTTTCGTGCCTTTAACTCCGGTCGTAGGAACACATGCGCTCCACCAGGTGACCGGTTTTCCCTGCTCCATCTGAACAAGGGCGATCTCAGTGGTGCTGTTTCCAACGTCGATTCCCGCAATGTACTTTACTGAATTCATTCCGTCCATTTCCTTTTTACTCTTCCTCTTCGTTCAGGAAACCTCTCGGCTTATACGCTTCCGCAGCTTCTCTTACGAGTTCTGCATTGAGTTTTGCGCCATAGTTTTCTTCCAGATCCCTGGCGATTGCTTCCATTTCAGCCTCGGTGCACCTGTTCGGTCTGAGTGCATCGTAGATGAACATTACCTTGTCATCCGGAACCTTCGTCAGCTCCGCAGCTCTTCTCAGGTTTGCGGCTACGAACCAACGGCCCGCATCCTCTGCGATCTGAGCCTGTATTTCCAGAGCTTCCGGTGAGATTCTTACATCGTATTCCGACAGTTCATCGTTCAGGATGGCGTCAATGGTGATCTCATCAAGTGATTTACCTGTAACTGTTTTGATCAGATCAGGTCTGTGATCATAAATAGGATAATCCTTAGCTGTTACTTTGTCCATCGTTACCCTCCTTTCCTATTTAACGAACTCGGCGGAAACTTCCGTCATATCCTTATCAGGATGACAAGCATGTTTCTCCACCTGATTCATGACTACAACCTTCGGGAATGCCCTGGTCTTTGCAACCAGAGTATCGTAGTTCCAATCGAGAACGATCGGTTCCGGAGTTTCTCCCTTGGCGTACATCGCTGCGTTCTTACCTGCAGATCTGTAGTTCGGCAGTGTGATCAGCGGTGCCATCGGCAAAAGCTCAAGGTTGTTCAGGTTCGTCAGGTCTTTCTGGTGGATTACCGTAGTTCCCTTAGCCTGCATGCAAACAGCGATACCGGAACCCGAAAGCATCGAGCACTTCTTCGCGATCATGCCGAGGTCGATCTCGTTTTCGACTCTGACGATCCTGTACTTCATGCCTTCCTCTTCGATGCCCGCGAGGACCTCGTAGAGGATATCTCCATCTGTCATATTCGCCAGAGTAACATTGATGTCTCCTGCAAAGGCCGGTGAAAGTCCAACGATAACTTCGTTCGGATCCGTTCCCTGTGCAGCAGGTCCAACATCTGTGAGTTTGACCTCGATATGAGGCAGACTTGGATCCGGTTCCAGTTTTCTCATATCTTCCTCGTCGATGATCTGACGTACTTCCTTGATCTCTTCCCATCTGTCTCCGTCTACTCTGTAGCCTGTACCAGGACCTTCGTAGTCGTTTCCGTTATTGATCGCGGAGAGGATCTGGAAGTTTCTGTCGTACATCGCAGCGGTCTGCAGGAGGTCTCCGGAGAGTTTCTTCTTCATGAGTTCGAGGAACAGGTTTGCCAGTTCCATCTCTCCTGCCTTTGCAAAGGCTTTGATGACATCGATCAGAGTGATGTGGTTCTTTTCGATGGTTTCAACGATTGCGATATTGTCTGCCGGATTTCTCTCGATATCATCCGATGAGTCTGCGAAGATGACCTTTTCGATTTCTTCATCCGTATAGGTTGGGAAATCAAGCTGCTCGCAAAGAATCTGCATGGCCTTTGCAGCCTTCCTTCTGATCTCGAGCCATTCGTCTTCGTCGATGGACCTCAGTGCGCAGTCGACTCTGAAGTCTCTCTGGATCGCGATTTCATTGTCCAGGTCGTGGAGATTGAATCCGGATCCGCCGAAGTTGTTGTCTCTGACGTGAATGGTTCCGACACCTGAGTGGATGTAGTCAGTACCTGTGATCATCCAAGGAATCATGTGGGATGTATTTCTCTGATATGATCCGGACCAGAATCCGTCACATCCGCTTGCGCACTCCAGATCCCACATGGCTACGATGATGTTCTCGGCCATGGTGTTGATCTGGCTCATTGGCAGCGCGTTGGAGAAATATACGCAGTCGATTCCGCCATTCTGGATGCCCTGGCAGCCTGCGCCTCTGATGGAAGCGATACAGCGTGCTTCCAGATAGAGCATGGATTTTCCTTCCGGATAACCCATCAGACATTCAGAGCCTCCACCTGATGTAAATCTGTTTTTGATACCTCTGGAACAATATGCTGCAGTCAGGAACATCTTTGACCATGGCAGGTCATCGCCCTGTCTGTAAACTTCCTCTGTGCCGTATACGGACAGAGTCTCTGCATAAGTGGTGAATCCTCTCATGCCCTGTTCCAGTTCAACGCCCTCTTCAACAGCGCACTGGGTCAGGCATCCTGACTGCCCGATCTGGGAACCAATCAGAACTCCAAGTGCAGTTGAAGGAGCCATTCTTGCTACTGTGAGTGTTGTCTCAATTTCCTGGAAGCCCATAGCTGCTGCGATAGCGGTATCTGCTGCCAGCAGTGCCGGGTCTTCCTTTCTGTTGCAGACGTGACCCTGGTTGCCCGGTGTTCTACGGGCACGGATCTTCTGCATTGCCATCATCATTTCAACAGCATTCAGTTGAGTAACGATCTCACATACTTTTGCCGGGGTCATGCCGCCTGCATACTTGACGATCTCTGATCTTGGAACATTGATGTCGACCATGCGTCTTGCAAACTCCGTTGAATCTATCGCCATTGCCTCTTCCGCAATGGAGATGTCTATCGAATATCTTGCTATGAACTTATCGATAACGTCGAAATCTTCCTCTTTCTTTCCATCCATCTCGACGATTCGTCCATCTTTGATCTTAATGCTAGGCTTCGGATCGTTCGGCGAATTCATACAAATGAGGCCAATGGATGCGTCTTCTCTGATAAAAGACTCTTTATTGATTTCAAGGCTATCTAAGTATTCATATCTCTTAGTTTGTCTTTTTTTAGCCATTTGAAATATTACCTCCTATATTACTAACTTCGCTTTCCTTACTTCGTCAGCTCGTTTCTGTCACGCAGTACATAGTTGTGGAAGTATGGAATCTTGCATACGATGTAGTACGCGATTCCGGAAGCTACCGTAGCCCATGCCGTCGATCCTATGAAGTAGAACAGGTCGGTGTGAACCGTACCGGTAATCGGATTGTAGATTGCCAGCATTACGATAACGCCAATGAAGAATGCGATGAATGCCGGTACACTGAATCCGCCGGTGTAGTCGTATGCGTTCGCACCGTCTACTCTGTATACTGATCTCATGGAGAATCTCTGCTTACGTACGAAGAAGTAGTCCGTAATGATGATGCCGCAAACAGGAGCATAGATGATGCCGCCGATTGACATGAATGGTCCGAGGTGGGATGCTGTTCCGCCCCATGCGACGAGTATGCCTACATAGACGAACAGTACGCCGACCAGGAGTCTGAATCCGGTCTTCGGCAGAATCGACTTCAGTACGATACCGAAGGAATAGAATCCGATTCCGCAAACAACGATCGTTGAGAATGCGATCAGGATCAGACCGATGATAGCGAGTACCGGGTTAACCAGTGCTGCATAGATGATTGCAGGGTCATCTGACCATTCGCCGAATCTGGTCCACATTGCGATACCGAGCAGGCCTCCGAGGAAGCACATGAGAGGTACCATGGTACCGTAGGACAGTGCCGCACCTGTGTATGCGTGAGACTCTCTCTTACAAAGTCTTGGCAATGCGCCGATACATGAAATCCATGAAACTGAGAATGCGATGTTGCCTTCCAGTGACCATCCATAAGCTTCACGAGCGCTGCCGAATGCTGAAAGGTCAGGCTCATAGTTTACGATATCTGCTCCGGATAAGCTGCTGACTGCAGCGAATACGATCAGTAACGCAACCAGAATGAGTGAAGGTACCAGTACCTTGTTGGACCATGCGATGACCTTCGGTCCGGCAATCGCTACCAGAGCACCGAGGATGATGCACAGGAATGCGAATACTCTTCTCCATCCGCCTCCGCCGATGTCAACACCTACTGTGTTGAATATACTGAGGATCGATGATGAGAAGATGTCGGCACCGATCGCATACCATGGGAAGTTAACCAATACGATTACTATGCATACGAGTTTGACGCCCACATGGCCGTAAATCGCACGCATATATACCCAGGAATCGATACCGTACCTGACGATTGGGATCATGACCAGACAGATGATACTGATCAACAGCATGTTGCCGCCCAAAATACTACAAACTAATCCAGAAAAATGTGACAGTGATGCGATATATACGCCCTGTGCGTAGCACCATACCGCAATACCAAATCCGCTGACTACGAAGAAGAAGTCCCAGAATCCATATGTTCTTTCACTTCTCAGTATAGGGACTATACCAAATATGGTTTCTTGTTCAGCAGCCTGAGTAGCTGTTTGCTTTGACATAATTTCACCTCCTTATCATTCCCTTTCTCTAGTGCCATACCATACCGATCGTGACGAGAATGAGCGATACTACGAAGAATATCACTACGACCGCCCAGTTTTGCTTGGAGAACGGTACGCCCATGTCATAGTCATCGGCTTCCATCTCCTCGACTCTCTTCTTGATCTCTTCTTCCATTTGAAGTTCAAAATCTGATGATGCCATATGATACACCTCCATCCTTTTCATCCTAAACTCTAACAAATGGTATTGATAATAACGAATAGTGCAAACAAAAAAAGATTTGCACGGAATATATTCCCATACAAATCTTTTAGTTTTCTAGTGTGTGACCGGATGCCGTACTGTCGCCTCATACGATATCCTTGGTGGTATTATAACACTTTAGTACAATAATGCAATACACTAATACAATTTAAATGCAATTTAATCCGGCCGACTGTATCTGGCCATGGCAAAGGTCGTGAACTTCTTCGCTGCAGGAGACATGTTCTCAAGGTTTTGTGTCCCGACGCCGATTGGTATGATCTCCGCAGGATGCAGCGGCAGTATGACGGTGTTTTTGAAGTTCATGTTCTCCACCATCGCCCTGTTCGTAATGGTCACGCCCATGTTTGCTTCAATCATAAAATACGCTGTTCGCTCCGTCTCTGCTGAATACATGGCGTTCGGCGTAACGCCGGTGCGCTCAAAAAACAAACTGTAGTCCGTCTCGGATTCACTGTACTGCATGACGAAAGGATCCTTCTCAAAATCCTCCGGAAGATAATATCCCTTCGCAACTGCCGGATGGTCTTTGTACACCAGCGCTACCAGCTCATCATCGAAAAAGTGAGTCCACCTGAAGTCGCCGTCACGTTCACCCATGATACAAAAGTCCAGCGTCCTCTGCTCCAGCATACGGGCAAGTTCACTGTTGTTTTTCTCGACCAGGTCGACCTTGATGCTTGCATGCTCCTTCGTGAAGTCGTGAACCAGTTCCGCGACCTCTGCGAAATAGGTACTATAGGAAGTCCCTACAACGATTTCACCGACATCCAGATCGGCAATGCTGTTCACCGTTTCTGTGTAGAGCTGATTATCCTTGCGGATCCTCTCCATAATAGGAAGCAAAGTCTTGCAATCTCTATTCGGTTTGACTCCTGATCGCGTTCTCTCCAGGAGCGGAAATCCCGTTTCCTTTTCCAGCGCAGCGATGGCCCGGCTGACACCGGAGGTGGTATAGCCAAGCTTTTCTGCAGTGCGGGAAAGAGATCCCTCCTCTATGACAGAAAGCAGTATTTCAATCTTGTTACTATCCATGTTTTCATTTTATTTATATGTTGACTATTTGTCAACACTCTAATGATTTTTTAGCGATTTACTCAATACAGATTATGGGCTATACTAACATCACAAGGAATAATATCCCATACACAACACAAAACCTCACATTCAAGTCGCCAATTCATGTGAGGTTTTGTTCATTTTTTGAGTTATTTAGTTTTTGCCTAGAGCAGATCCTTTCTGGAAAGGTTGATTCTGCCCTGGCTGTCGATTTCGATAACCTTGACTCTTACTTCATCGCCTACGTTCAGGACGTCCTCGACCTTTTCGATTCTTTCCTTGGCGATCTTGCTGATGTGAATCAGGCCTTCCTTACCTGGCAGGATCTCAACAAAAGCACCGAAGTTCATGATTCTCGTAACCTTACCCTCGTAGATCTCACCAGGTTCAGGCTCCTTGACCAGCATCTCGATTTCCTTCTTGGCTGCATCGAGGCTTTCGCCGTCAGGTGATGCGATGAATACCATGCCGTCATCGTTGATGTCGATCTTGACGCCGGTTCTGTCGATGATACCGTTGATGGTCTCGCCGCCCTTACCGATGATCGTTCTGATCTGATCGACTGCAACCTGCATGGTGATGATTCTAGGTGCGTACGGTGACAGTTCTTTGTTCGGTTCAGGAATGTCTTCGAGCATTGCAGCCATGATGTGCATTCTGCCCTCTCTCGCCTGCGCCAGAGCCTTTTCAAGGATCTCTCTGGAAAGACCGTGGACCTTGATGTCCATCTGGATGGCGGTGACGCCCTTTGCAGTACCGGTTACCTTGAAGTCCATGTCGCCGAGGAAGTCTTCCATGCCCTGAATGTCTGAGAGAATCGCCATCTTGGATGATCCGTCTTCTTCGACTCTCTCGATGAGACCCATTGCGATACCGGCTACAGGTGCCTTGATCGGAACGCCGGCGTCCATGAGTGCCAGGCAGCTTCCGCAAGTCGATCCCATGGAAGTTGATCCGTTGGAGGAAAGAACCTCAGAGACGACTCTGATCGCATACGGGAATTCCTCTTCGCTAGGAAGTACCGGAATCAGAGCTCTTTCGGCCAGTGCGCCGTGTCCGATCTCTCTTCTTCCCGGGCTCTTCATTCTTCCGGCCTCACCGACTGAATAAGGCGGGAAGTTGTAGTGGTGCATGTATCTCTTTTCCGTCTGCTCGGTAATACCGTCGATGGTCTGCTTCTCGCTGAGCAGTCCCAGTGTGCAAACGGAAAGAACCTGCGTCTGTCCTCTCTTGAAGAGGCCTGTTCCGTGAGTTCTCGGCAGTACGCCGTGGTCGATCCACAGCGGCCTGATCTCGTCCAGTTTACGGTTGTCAGGTCTGACTCCCTCGTCGAGGATCATTCTTCTGACCTGTTCCTTGGTTATATTGTACAGAACGCTGTTGATATCCTTGGCATTGTCCGGATAGATTTCTTCGAAGTAAGCCTTTGTTTCTTCTTCAACGGCGTCCATATTTTCCTGTCTTTCAAGCTTGTCAACTGTCTGGATGGCTTCTTTCATCTTGCCTTCCGCGTAGTTTCTTACAGCTGTATCGATGTCTTCAGGAACCTTGTAGAGTTCGACTTCCATCTTTGGCTTGCCGACTTCGGCAACGATTTGCTCGATGAACTCTACGATTTTTTTGATTTCTTCATGTGCGAACATGATCGCATCCAGCATGACGCTTTCAGGAACTTCCTGCGCGCCGGCTTCAACCATCATGATAGCATCCTTGGTACCTGCTACGGTCATGTGCATGCAGGACTTTGCTCTCTGCTCTTCGGACGGGTTGATGATGAACTTGTCATCGATCATGCCGACAACGACTGAGCCTGTCGGGCCTTCCCAAGGAATGTCAGAAATCGAAAGCGCAATCGATGAACCGATCATGGCAGCGATCTCGCTCGGTGCGTCGTTATCTACGCACATGACAGTCGCTACGACCTGTACATCGTTATAGAATCCCTTCGGGAACAGTGGGCGCAAAGGCCTGTCCATGAGTCTGGAACAGAGGACTGCTCTTTCGCTCGGTCTTCCTTCTCTCTTGATGAAGCCGCCAGGAATCTTGCCTGCAGCGTACATCTTCTCCTCATAGTCGCAGGAGAGCGGGAAGAAATCCACGTCTGCCCTTGGTTCTTTGGATGCGCATGCTGTGACGTTTACGACAGTGTCTCCGTACTTGACCCACGCCTGGCCGTTTGCCAGTTCGCAGACCTTGCCGATCTCGACTTCGAGGAGCTTGCCGCCCAACGCCATTCTGAATGTCTTGTAATCTTCGTACTTCATAATTTACAACTACCTCCTGTAAATTTTCCTCTACCTGTATATAAAAATATTACAAACAAATACTAAAACAGGCGGGGCCTTGATCACCCCGCCTAATGTGTTGATGAAATTATTTTCTGAGTCCTAATCTTGCAATCAGAGTCCTATATCTTTCCAGATCCTTTTCCTTCAGATAGTTGAGAAGGTTTCTTCTCTGACCTACCATCTTCAGAAGACCTCTTCTTGAGTGGTGGTCCTTCTTGTGAACCTTCAGGTGCTCGTTCAGATCGTTGATTCTGTAAGTAAGAATTGCTACCTGTACTTCCGGGGAACCAGTGTCGCCCTCTTTGGTCTGATACTCTTTGATAATTTCTGCTTTCTTTTCTGTAGTGATCATTGTGTTTCCTCCTTATTGATTGATCCGCCTGTGACCAGGTCGCCGCCGGAGTGTCGGTCGACTGAGTCGCAGGTAAACTACTGTGCGCTTAATCGCACTCGTTTATAATACATCACTTGCAAAGGCTTTGCAAGGATTTTCTCTTAGTACTTCCCGCACCATCGGACCGACGCCGTAGCCGAGCGGTCCCTGCTGCGTATACTGCGGTCGGCAGTTTCCTTCAACGATGACCCATTCCTGCCTATCGTTGAGAGCCAGGTCCCATCCGATGATACATGGTTCTCCCATGGACGCGATGGCATCTTTGACAAGGGCGATGGCTTTGTCCCATTCAGGGACCTGGAAATCCCGGAACCTGCTGTGCGACTCCGGATGCTCCGTGTATCGGAAGCCGTTCTCATCACCGCCGTCTGAATTGAATCTGCCGGTTTCGACATCGATAGATGCAACGATTCCGCCGGAACCTGCATTATCAACAAAGGACCCCTGCCTGCCGGCACGGAATGTAGCGCGCAACGGGAAAGCGGTCTCGCCGTCATAATACACAATGATTCTGACTGTGTTGACGGAATCTTCGTTGAACGCGGCAAATCTTGGATCTGCAATGATGCGCTCCTCCAGAAGGAACGTTTTTCGTTCCTCCAATAATGACTGCAGGTATGCGCGGATGTCCTGACCCGGTTCAACACGCTCCAGGCCAACTCCCTCTCCGAAGGATGTGCTGAGAGGTTTGATCACGAATTCCGGATGCTTCGTTACAAAGTCCTTGAACGTTTCGTAATCGTCCATCGAATTGACCACGATCATATCCCGCGAGAAGAGAGGCTTGAATTTGTTATAAAAATTGTATTTATTGTTGACAGTATCAGTTATCTTCTGGGAATTGATCGCTTTACTGTATGCCTTTCGCTCCTCATCAAAAATATAGTCCAGTTTTCCCTTGAAATCCGACTCATACAGATGGTATGTCTTATATTCCGTCGGTTTCGCATCCAGGAACAGTCTTGCAACCTCAACATCCACAGGAATCGCCTCAGCTCTCTCCGGATCCTGTGCGAGACCCGGTTCCAGATCGGATAATTCCTCGAGCAGTTTTGAGCGCAGATACGGAGTCATCGTTTTCTCAACAAGCGAATACATTTTCTTGACGTCGTCTGCGATTGTTTCGTATGGAAGCTCTGCATTCCGAACCCGGTTGATGATCGGTTTCAGTTCCTCCGCAGCCGTTTTGACCTGCGCCAGTCTCTCAGTCAGTCTGTAGAGTTCCTGGGAATCCATCAAAAACATGCCGTAGTGTTCGTAATTCTCAGCATTGATCTTGATTTTGACTCGGTCGTCCCCGTTCAGGTCTTTGATAGCCTGCCTGACGTCAGCAATCGTGATCCCCTGCTGCTCTGCAACGATCTGCATTTTCTCCTCGTTTATCATTTTTCTCCGATGATACGCGAGGGCATATCTTTCAATGTCGGGCCTTGTTTTCTTGTACAGCTGTTTCCTGCAGTAGACCTTGTATGGAATACCCAGCTGTTCCTTGATGGCCTTCATTTCCGCAGCAGTCTCCTCGTAGCTGCGCTTCGTTTCTTCTGCAACTGATGCAATAAACTCATTCTTGGGTTTGTCGACCCGGGTATTCTTTTGTGTTGTTTTCTTCCGCTTATTGAATAGTGACATTTTTCTTTCTATCGGCTGATCTTCGTTGAGACCTTCTTGATGGAATTGCTCTTGATTGCAGCCTTGCTCTTTGTGAGTCTGATACCTGTTCCCTGACCGTTTCCTTTGATCTTGTTCTTCTTTATGGAGATTTTCTTCTTGCATCCGTTCAGGGATATGAAGGTGCTCTTGACCTTTGAAGTCATATTGTTGCTGAGGATGCTGTTTTTGATCTTAGATGACTTGATCAGGATGCCGACGGAGAACTTGCCCGATATCGTGTTGCCCGATATCTTCTTGATGTATGATCCGCCGCCGTTGGAAATGACCGCCATCGTCTTTTTGTTATTGTGCATGATCTGGTTGCTGCTGAGCGTTGTGATCTTGCCCTTCTTGCCGGTAAACACTCCATAGGTACCGGAATTCTTGATCGTGTTCTTGGATATGGTTTTTACGCTGCCGGATTGGTTAATGAATATGCCGTTGCTCTTGGCTTTGTAGATCTTATTGTTGCGGAAGCTGCCGAGGACTTTCGACTTGCTGTTGACGAAAAATCCCTGGTATCCCACGTTGTTGATGGTGTTGTTGTAAATGCTTCCTCTAACTAGTGCTCCGTCTTTGACTGCGATTCCGGAACCTCGTACACCATAGGTCGCTTTGCTTCTGATAATCTTGTTGTCGTGGATGTTCTGTGCTTCCGCATTGGAAATGACGCTGATACCGTCCATGTAGGAATCCTTCACTGTGTTGTGATGGATATCTCCGTATACGACTCCGTTATCATCTACATAGATGGCCGCTTCACACGAGCAAGGCTTTTTGCCTGATTTTGCCCAGTTGACCTTTTTGGCCTGCGTTCCGGAATGGATCACCTCATTGCCTGAAATGTCACCGGAAACATATCCTATACCGTGTTTTCCGCCCTTTACCTTCTCTTTTCCAAACACAACAATGCCGGCGTAGGTCGTGCCATTTACAACATTGTTTGTGATTTCTTCCGCATAGGTTTTGTAATCGCTGCCGGAATTGATCGTGATAGCAAAGTCAGCGTTTCCACCGGTATCGTGACCGCCAATATTATTGACCTCATTATTGGTGATCTTCCCCACATGGGATCCATGATAAACGCTGATTCCATCACCTCTGCAGTTTTCGATGATGTTTCCTTCAATATCACCGGCCACGCATCCTTCACTTGGAGAAGCTGAAGCAGAACCATTCAAGCTGATGGCGTGAAATTTCGTGTTGCTGATCGTATTGTACTTAATGTCTCCGCAGACACCCCTTTTGAATATTCGAATGCCATATTGATTCGGGTCAACAGAAACATTCACCGATGATCCATCGATACAGCAGTTCTCGATGTTTCCTAAAACATTTCCGTCGCGAATCATAATGCCTGCTAGAGGCGCCCCCAGAATCGTGGTATTGGTTACGGATCCGTTTGGATTATTCCCGCTAACCTTGATTCCGCTGCCTTTGATCGTTCCGCTGCAGTCATCTCTTCTGTCGGTAATCGAAGAATAGTCCCCTTGGAGATAGAATGCGTAATTTCCCGATTTATAAACCACTGTCTGTCCATTCAAATCGATGGTCACTTTTGCAGGCACATAGATTTCCTGTGAAAGCACATAATCTCCTCCGTTGGGTATCGGGTTAAGAACAATAAACGTATTATGATATTGCTCGGCATATTCCTGAGCTTCCTCTATTGCTTGATACAACTGGTCTACCGATTCTACCCCGATAGACATAACTGCTCTATCGGATGCCGGCTCTCCCTTCAGTACCGGGTCTTCTCCCTGTACCGGTTCATCTACCTGATCCAGGTCCTCTTCAAGTACCGGTTCACTGCTCAGCGCCGGTTCACTGCTCAGCGCCGCTTCATCTTCTTCGGCGAATACCAGCGCAGTCGTAGCCATGAGCGTCGCCATTGCTACAACTGTACATACCAGAGTTAGAAACATCGTTTTCTTTTTCATTTTTCTTCTCCTCTGCATTTCTCCTTTTGCCTTATTACAATATATTATATAACTCCAACGCCTGAAATGCACTACATATGTGCCAGGCTTTTTGATTCCACTGATAACCTCAAATGAAAAAAGAGCTCCCCTTCTGGAGAGCCCTTTGTCCTGGAGCGGATGAGGGGAATCGAACCCCCGATTGCGGCTTGGGAAGCCGCCGTTTTGCCATTAAACTACATCCGCATATGAGTCCTCCTGCCCGGAGGACTCTTCTTTTGCATCATATCGAACTGCGTTCGCAGTTTTATATCTATTCCGTTTCAGCGTCGCCTTCCGGCTCCACCGGTGCGTCCGGCTCTTCTGGTTCTGCTGGCGCGTCGCCTTCCGGTGCTGCCGGCTCAAGGGTGGAATCCAGTTCCAATTCTATTTCCTGCTCCGGTTCCGGTTCGACTTCCGGTGATGGTTCCAGTTCCAGTTTGATTTCCGGCTCCGGTCCGACTTCCGGTTCGCTGCTGATTGGATAAACCGGGATATCCTGTTCCGGTTCAACGCTTCCTTCGCCGATTAGCTTCAGGTAGATGGTTGCATTCGCATTCTGCCTGTATGGTTCAGTCCAGAAGACATTGACCAGACCCAAAGTGATCACTCCAAGCAGAGCCCAGCCGATATAGGACAGGTCAAACACGAACATGTTCAACTTCTGTCCGTCCATCATCTGACGCGATCTGGTGATGACTTCGGTCGGAGTCAACTCCGGATTATCCCGCAGAATAAACGGCACCATGCGATACGAGTAACACTTGATGATACCCGGCACAATGAATAGCAAAGTCCAAAGGAGTAAGAATAGATCTCTTACAAACAGCGTGATGAATGTATGTCCATACCTGGTAAATCCTGTTTTGATGATATCCAGATCCGCATCCAGTCCGCCTGCATTCTCCCTGAAGAACCCATAGCATCCAACCTGCAGAGGGTTGAATATGAATATTTTCAACACAAATGCGATTGCGAAAGCAATGAATATGACAGCAAGAACGCCAGCTACCACCAGTCCGAGAACTGCCGTGTCTTCGTTCGACATGCTGCTGATCGCCTGTTCCGCATCGTTGAACGTTTCCTCATCGAATGCCCCGCCGCCATCTTCATAATCCGAATCATTCAGATTGAATCTGCTGATAAGGCTTGTTCCGCCTGACACCAGCGTAATCAGGAAAGCGCAGAGTACACTTTTCCAATAGTTTGCCTTAAATCTAGCCTTTCCGTGTTTTTTGACTTCAATTCGATCCCACATAATATTCACCTTTCTTATAATAACCAACAAGCTACAGTAATATTTTACAACTCTGTTTCTTCCTCCGCAACCCCATGCTGCTCGCTGCTTTGCTCTCTCTCCCGTTCCTTTTCCCGGAGCGCCGCTTCCAGACCGGTCACCGCAGCAAAAGGCATGAACTGCTTCGCCCGCAGTTCAATCGGCATCGGAGTTCGCGCAAAGGCTTTAGCCGTCTTATTTTTCTCCACTCTTGTGCCCTCCTATCTGCCTGTTCCTCTCTCGTCCCGTCGATTCCTCATGCATATTCACACCCTTGACCATGGCGTTCTTACCGTATTTTTCTTTGATATCGATGACTGCCTGCTGGATCTTCTTATCCTTCTCGAGCACTTCCTGTCTGTCCTTCGAATGCTGTGCTTCCGCCACATCGAACATGCTGATCTGCCGCGTCCCCTCATCTTTTCGCACGTTGTTGCAGGAGATCGTAACGCGGCGGATATCCCTCTCACGGTCCATGATGCGCTCATACAAAGCCACCACCTCCGGCACGATCACCGACTCCTCACAGCTGCCGCCCTCAAAGCGGACGGTTCCGTTTTCCCGCGGTCCAACGTAAACATCGAGCAAAGTCGTGTCTCCAACCAGTTTCCCGTTACGCAGACCGCGTCCATACGCCGGGCCTCCTGCGCCGGCTGTCTTCGCATAGCCTACCATCAGCGTCACGGAGTCGGTCACCAGGCCTTTGCTCACCAGATCCAGACACATCTGGTCCGTCATCTCACGGACGATCGTGCGCCCCTCTTCGAAGGTATAGTCGCGCATGAGCACCTGCCCGCTGGATAGCGAATTCGTCTTCGGTTTGTAGGCTTTGATGTCTGCAATGGTCACCGGCTCCCTGCCCCAGGCGTGATCGATCAAAAGCTCCGCATCGACGCCAAACATCTTATACAAAAGCTCCTCGTCGGCCTTTGCGATATCGCCCATGGTGTAGATGCCGACCTTCTCGAGACGACGCACAGTCCCTGGACCGATGCGCCAGAAGTCCGTCAGCGGCCTGTGATCCCACAGAGTCTGCCGGTACGTTTCCTCGTCCAGCCAGCCGATGAAATCCGGTGCATGTTTGGCGGTGATGTCAAGGGCGATCTTCGTCAGGTACAGGTTCGTTCCGACGCCGCAGGTGGCGCGCACGCCGATCCTTTCCCAGACATCGTTCATGACACGCTGCGCCAGTTCGCGGGCGCTGCAACCGTACATATGCAGATACGAAGTGACGTCCATGAACGCCTCGTCGATGGAATAGACATGGATGTCGTCCTTCGAAAAGTAGTCCAGGTAGATCCCGTAGATCTCCGCCGCGTAGTCGATGTATTTCTGCATCCGCGGCGGCGCCATGATGTAGTCGATGTTTTTGGGTATCTCAAAAACACGGCACCGGTTCGAAACGCCAAGCTTTTTCATGGAAGGCGAAACGGCAAGGCAGATCGTCTTATCGCTCCGCTCCGGGTCTGCGACCACGAGATTTGTCGTCATCGGGTCGAGCCCTCTCTCCACACATTCGACCGATGCGTAGAACGACTTCAGGTCGATACATATGTAAGTGTGCTCGTCTCTTTTGTCACTCATATCATATCCATTGTATCACTGTTGCAACTGTTATGCATTCATAGACTGCGCAGGCATTTCGTTACAAACATGGATTGGTGAGCTCCACTCGTTTTTAACCAAAATGGTGTAATCCTTTGCCGTTTAGTTAACATATACGTTGCAAACAGTTCATGACTTAACCAAAATCATGTAATACTATGTCTTTTGGTTAAATTTGGTGGCGAGGGCGCCGGCCCTCTTTAACCAAAACCATGCAATAATTTGTTTCTTGGTTAATGCATGTTAACCAAACTCACAAAGGCCATAGAAAAATGGTTAATCAGACAACGCCTCAAGGGACAAAAGTTAACCAAACCTAT
>JAFRVY010000102.1 GCA_017438285.1 Bacillota bacterium | reverse complement strand
GCACGAATCGGCGGTTCTGACGGTTCTCAGACGGTCGCAACACAGCTCCTTATTTGGGAGATGGTTTGCGGCGCACGAAATCCGGTGACATTTGAGCTGTATGATGACTGTATTCTGAACTGTATTTGCGCTGGTGGGCATCATCCCGAAGTTCGTGCGGTGTATAACAACATCGTGAATTACATGATGATGTATAAGAAAATGCCCAGCTTTGCTAACGGTTCCACACAGTCGATGACCTATGAAAACGGCAAGTACAGCGTTACGCTTACGGATAACAACGGCGTTTTGACCGACTGTACCGTTGCCGCTTCTAACAGCGCCATCAAGGTCACGAAGTCCGGCAATACGCTGACCCTCACCAGCGCGGACTACATCGACGGTGAGGCCACGATCACGCTGACTAAGAGTTCCGGCATTAGTGCTTCGGCTCAGCTGGTAACTTACGGCGATCCCTCGCTGCAGGACGTGATTGTTGGCATCGCGAAGCCGGATGATGTGGTCGCCACGTTCAAAGTCAAAACTCCCGGCGGCAATCTCAATATCATCAAGACCAGTGAAGACGGCAAGGTCGATAATATTACCATGACCGTTTCCGGTAATGGGCTAAATCAGACAGTGAAGACCGGGGCGGACGGCACAATCCTTTTGAAAGGTCTTGTCCCCGGCACCTACACGGTCGCAGAGCAGGTGGCAGATTACTATATCCCCCAGCCCGCTCAGAAAGTGACGGTCGTAGCCGGTCAGACTGTGAATGTGTCTTTTGACAACATTCTGAAGAAAGGCAGCCTGAGCGTCGTCAAGAACTCCGAAGATCAGTTCAACGCCGGAATGAAGTTCCATTTGTTCGGCACGAGCGCAAGCGGCCTTCCGGTCGATGCCTACGCAATCACTGATGAAAACGGTGTCGCAACTTTCAACGACGTTCTGATTGGCACCAACGCTGGTTATACGCTGGAAGAGGTCGATACTGCTGTTCGGTATGTGACGCCGGACACGCAGAACGTGAAGGTCTTTTGGGATGAAACCTCAAACACAGTCGTCCCCAACATTCTGAAGAAGTTCAATGTCAGCATCAGCAAAAGTGACGCTGAGAGCGGAACGAGTCAGGGCGATGGCACTCTCGCGGGTGCTGTCTATGGCCTTTACAACGGTGATGAGCTGATCGAACAGCTTGTGACGGATGCAAACGGCAATGCTACATCCGGCTACTATATCTGTGGTGAGAGCTGGACAATCCGAGAAATCAGTCCGTCCGAGGGTTATCTGCTTGATGAGACGGTTTATCCCGTTGGAGCGTCCCCTTCGCTGTACAGCGTCGAATACAATTCTGCCCCTGCCATCAGCTCCCCGGAGCAGGTGGTCAAGGGGCAGATTGCTATTATCAAGCACCACGATGACGGTGAAACACAGATCGAAACCCCGGAGGAAGGAGCCTCCTTTCAGGTTTTTCTCTCCCGCGCCGGTTCTTACGATAATGCACGGGAAACCGAGCGCGATACTCTGATCTGTGATGCCGATGGCTTTGCTATTTCGAAGGAATTGCCTTACGGCCAGTATACCGTGCATCAGACCGCTGGATATCCTGAAACTGAAATGATGCCCGATTTTACAGTCTTCATCGCAAAGAACGGAGAGGTTTATAAGTTCCTCATTAACAACGCCAACTTCACGGCATTTCTGAAGGTCGTCAAAGCTGATGCTGAGACGGGTCAGGCGATTCCGCTGAGTGGTGCTGGGTTCCAGATCTACGATGCAACTGGCAGCAAAGTTGTCATGCAGTACACCTATCCTACCTTGACCGAGATCGACACGTTCTATGTCTCTGATGACGGCAGTCTGCTGACCCCTGAAGATCTCCCGGCTGGCGACTATACGCTGGTCGAAGTCCAGGCTCCTTACGGTTATGTCCTGGATGACACGCCGGTGCCCTTTACTGTGACCAGTAGGAGCTACGAGGCGGAAGGCGATCTGAATGTGATCACGGTGACTGTATACGACATGCCGCAGAAAGGTAAGATCAACATTTCCAAGAGTGGTGAAGTATTCGCGTCGGTCAATGTGACCGGTGATACGGTTCCTGGCGACAAGGACGGGACTTCGACAGTTCTTATCAATCAGGTCTATACCCCGATCTATGAGGTCAAGCCTCTGGCGGGTGCGTCCTATCGAGTGATTGCTGCGGAAGATATCTACACGGGTGATGGCACTCTGCGAAGTGCAGCCGGGGATGTTGTCGCTGAAATCACGACCGGTGAAGACGGAACTGCTTCTACGGATGAACTCTATCTTGGCAAATACCTGATTGTCGAGACGGCAGCTCCGTTTGGGTATGCGATCAACGACGAAGTGATGGAGGTCGCTCTCTCTTATGCGGGTCAGGAGGTTTCTGTCACGGCTACAGACGCTTCCTTTGTGAATGACCGTCAGAAGGCCGCAATTGATGCCTATAAAGCGATGGAGACAAGCAACAGCTTCGGTATTGGCCTCAATGGAGAAGTAACCGCTGTTTCGTTTGGCCTTTACGCGGCTGAGGATATTACCGCTCAGGACGGCAGCAAGATTCCCGCCGATGGTCTGATTGAGATTGCATTCGCAGACGAGGAAGGCCATATCGTATTCACTTCGGATCTCCCCTTTGGCGAGTACTACGCGAAGGAGCTGTCTACTGCGCCGCATTACGAGAAGGACGAGAATGTGTATGCCCTGTCTTTCCAGTACACCGATCAGATGACGACAGAGCAGAGTATTCGCCTCAATGGTGGCGATTGGATCGTCAATGAACTGCTTCTTGGCCGTGTGGAAGGGGTCAAAGTCGACGAGAATGACAATCCCCTTGAGAACGCCATTTTTGGCCTGTTCCCGAAAGAAACGGAAGATTTCAGCTATGAAACGGCAATCCTGACCACAGTATCGGATGAAAAGGGCCAGTTTGCCTTTGAGGAGATTCCTCTCGGTGATTACGTGATCGTAGAGATCGCAGCCCCGGAATCCTATGTGCTGTCTGATGCCCGCCACTACATTTCTCTCACATATGACGGACAGGTTATCGGTCTGAAGGTCATCAACTATCCGATCATGGGAAGCATTGAGCTTACTAAGATCGATGCAGATTACCCCGAAAACCATATGACCGGTGCTGAGTTCTATCTGTATGCAGATTCTGATAGAGACGGCGCGTTTGATGAGGCGCACGATAAATTCGTCGGCTTCATCCCGGAGGTCAATACCGGTGTTTACCGCGTGGATGATGTTCCCTATGGGAATTACTTCGTCACTGAGCACAAAGCACCTGTCGGGTTCCTCCGCGATGAAAACGTGTACCCCGTATCCATTCGCAATCATGACGAGGTTGTGCAGGTTGAAAATGAGCCGGGCGTCGGCTTTATGAATGTACCGATGAAGGGTTCTGTCACAGTCTACAAGACGGATAAGGCAACCGGCGAAAAGCTGGTCGGCGCTGGTTTCCAGCTCTTCGATGCTGATGGCAAAAAACTGCTTGAAGGCCAGACTGGCAAGGACGGTACGATGACCTTTGGTGCTCTGCGGGTCGGTAAGTACAGTATTCGAGAGTATATTGCCCCTGAAGGCTATGTGCTCGATGATACGCCGCTGACCTTTGAAATCACAGAGAATGGGCAGGAGCTTTCTTTCGATATGGAAAACCTTCGGATTACGGGCAAGTTTGTGATCTCCAAGGCTGACGCTGACGATGAGCATCTGCTGCCCAATGCTGGTTTCCGGATCTACGATATCGAGGGCAATGTTGTCAAAGAAGGCCGCACGAACTCTAAGGGCATCTGCGAGTTTACGCTTGAGTTTGGCAAGTACTATTATCAGGAATTCGATGCCCCGAAGGGCTACGAAATCGACGATACCATGTACGAATTCAGTATCCGCGAGGACGGTAAAGTCGTGTCCGTCGTGATGCTCAACAAAAAGACGCCTACTCCCACTCCTACGCCTACTGTGACGCCTACGCCTACTCCTACTCCCAAGCCCACGACTACCCCCACACCGACTCCGAAGCCTACTACTGATCCGAAGGGGCCCACTGTAAAAACAGACGCCCCCAAGACCGGTGATCATGCCAATGTCGGGCTCTGGACTACGGTTGCTGGTGTGGCCGCTGTTGGCGGTTTGACTGTCCTTGGGCTTTCTTTCCGCAAAAAGAACAGCAAGACGAAGAGTGGCAAGTAAAATGAAAGACTTTCTTTTGAAGCTGCTTGCCGTAATTGTCGCTGGCATTTGTACCGGCATAGCGGTGTTCTTCGGCTGGAAAGTTTATCAGCAAAAAATGATGTACAAGGAAGGAGACGACACCTATGAGATGATAGAACATCTCGCGCAAGCAACACCGATGACAGAGGAGGTTCCGGCCAACAGGCCGGAACCTTCCACTTTTGAACCTGAAACTACAGCGCCTGTTTCTATTATCGAAGAACCGGAAGATCCCCAAAACCAGGAAGAGCCGATCCCTGTTGCGGAGATCGACTTTGCCGCACTCACGGCAGTGAATAGCGACGTAGTGGCATGGATTTGCTGCCCGGATACTGTACTTAACTACCCTGTGGTGCATGGTGAGGACAACGAATACTACCTCACGCACCTGGTTGATGGAACGGAAAACGGAAACGGCACTTTGTTTATCGACTGGAAAAACTCGCGTGATTTCTCTGACGAAAACACTGTTGTTTACGGCCATCACATGCAATCGGGAAAAATGTTCGCTTGCCTGGTTGAATACGCGGATCAAGCTTTCTTTGACGCGCATCCCATCATCTATCTTGTTACGCCGGAAGCCAAATACAAGATCGAACTGTTTTCCGGCTATACCACAACGTTTGATTCATCTGCATATACGCTGCGCTTTAGTTCCTCTCACGAATATGCCGAATGGCTGCGAGAGATTGCTAGAAAGTCAGATTTCAAGGCGAATCTGCACCTGAGCACAAACGATCATATCATTACACTTTCGACTTGCGCGTACTCGTTCTATGATGCGCGGTACGTGGTTCATGGGCGGCTCACGCAGGTCGGTGGAAGGAGCAATTCATGAAACTTGTAATAACGGAAAAACCCAGCGTTGCCCAGACCATCGCAAAAGTGATCGGGGCATATAAGAGAGAGGACGGTTATCTGGAGGGCGGTGGATACATCGTTTCGTGGTGTATCGGTCATTTGGTTGGACTTGCTCAGCCCGACAACTACGATGGCCGTTTCCGTAAATGGAACACCGAAGACCTCCCTATCATTCCTGATGAGTGGCTTTGGCTCACACTTCCGGACAAGGAGCGGCAGTTCAACATTCTTAAAGGGCTGATGTCTCGAAAGGATGTTGACGAGCTGATCTGCGCCACAGATGCAGGGCGTGAAGGTGAGCTCATTTTTCGGCTTGTTTACCAGAAAGCCGGTTGTGACAAGCCATTCAAACGCCTGTGGATCAGTTCTATGGAGGACAGCGCAATCAAGGACGGGTTTGAAAACCTGAGAGACGGCGCGGCCTATGATCATCTTTACCAGGCTGCTCTTTGCCGCTCTAAGGCGGACTGGCTCGTTGGCATCAATGCTACGCGCCTCTTTACCACCCTGTATAACAAACGGCTGACGGTCGGAAGAGTGCAGACACCCACACTGGCAATGCTCGTCGAGAGGCAACAGCAGATTACTGACTTTAAGAAGGAGAAATACTTCAATATCCATCTGCGCAGCGGAGAACTTCATGTTGTAAAAGAGAAAGTCTTCTCTGAAGAGGAAGCAGACTCCATACGCAAGGCCTGTGACGGTTCCGAAGCAGTCGTAACCAATGTAAAACAGGAAAAGAAAACTGTGAATCCTCCGGCTCTCTACGATCTGACTACCCTCCAGAGGGAAAGCAACCGCAACTTCGGCATGACAGCGAAAGTTACTCTCGATGTGCTTCAGCGGCTTTATGAGAAGAAGCTCGTCACCTATCCGAGAACCGATAGCCAGTTCATTACGGAGGATATGGGCGAGACGATGCGTCGCCTTGTACAGATGGCAGAGCGAGTATTCAACTTTGCTTCCAGCAATGGATGCGCGCCGGATATCAAGCGCGTTACCAATAATGCCAAGGTCAGCGATCACCACGCTATCCTGCTGACGATAGAGGTTGAAAAAGCAACCGGACTGAGCGAAGACGAGCAGAAAATCCTCGCCCTGATTGCTCAGCGAATGATCTGTGCAACAAGTCAGCCTCACGAATATGTCGAGACAGAAATCACGATGGACTGTTCCGGGCATGAGTTCCGAGCAAAAGGGAAAACTGTGACCACCGCTGGCTGGAAAGCAATCAACGACTCCTTTAAGAAGAGATACTGCAAATCGGAGAAGAAAAAGGAGCCGGCCCCTGCACTGCCTGCGGGCTCAAAAGGGCAGTCGTTTTCCGTGGCCGCTACCACAAGTGAGCACTTCACTACGCCTCCCAAAGCTTTCACGGAAGATACTCTCCTGTCAGCGATGGAGACAGCCGGAAATGAAGACTTCGCTGATGATACGGAGAAGAAAGGCTTGGGGACGCCTGCCACACGCGCTGCCATGATTGAAAAGCTGATCTCCTCCCAATATGTCCAGCGCAACGGCAAGCAGCTCATTCCTACTGACGACGGTATCAAGCTTGCCTCGCTCATGCCGGAGGAAATCAAGTCCCCGAAACTGACGGCTGATTGGGAAAATGCTCTGATGCAGATTGAGCGCGGAGATCAAGAATCAGCAACATTCATGTCTGCTATCGCGGAAATGGTTTCTCTTCTTGTCGAGAAGTATAAAGCGCTTCCTGATTCTGAACGGCAACTGTTTGGGGTGAATCGTACTGGCAGGGAAATCATTGGCAAATGCCCGCACTGTGGTTCGCTCGTCTATGAAGGAAAGAGCAGCTTTTATTGCTCAAATCATGACTGCGACTTCAAGCTTTGGAAAGAAAGCAACTGGCTTTCCGGAATGGGTAAGAAGCTCACCAAGAAAATGGCTCAGGATCTCTTGGAGAACGGTAGAATTCATGTCTCCGGTCTGTACTCGCGCAAGACCGGGAAATTCTTTGATGCGGATTTTGTTCTCGATAACAGTGGAGAGCACGGGAGCATCAAGCTTGACTTCTCCAATTCCAAGAAGGGGTCTGCCAAGAGGAATGGGGTCAAGCAGGCTCCCGGAAAGGCAAAGAGCAAAGCAAAGTAAAACACAGCAAGAGGGGTAAGCGTTTTTCCGCTTATCCCTCTTACTCAACAGAAAACAGTTAAGAAAG
>JAFRVY010000101.1 GCA_017438285.1 Bacillota bacterium | reverse complement strand
CGAAATATCTGTATAGTTCTATTCGGATCGCCGGATCATCTGCGACAGCACGTGAATTGCACTTGTTCCTTGCCTACTGGGGATTTGTGTTTATGTGTTTGCATGCGGGAACGCATATGTGTGCACCGATTAAGAAACTTCTGGCAAGGTGGAGGAGAACACTACCTTACACGATAATGTTTGATGGCACTTGCTATAAGCTGATTGATGGCAAATATCTGGAATGCAAACTGGATGGCGGCGAAGAATTATTTACAGATGTATACCTTGGGCGGCCATACGAAGTTGATGCGAACAATTTTGCATACGAACAGGTAAGGAAACTTTATGGTGATTCCGAAGAACTGCGAAAGTTATTTGAATTCTGGATGCCGAAGAAGCCTGTGTCAGATGAAGCATATTCGGCATATTACGACTTGATTGACTTGAAAACAAAATGAGAAGGGCTCCCACACTGCCATCAGCGGCGGCGGGGAGCCTTGCTTTATGCTTCGATGTCGATTGTGACTCCAGATTTGAAGTCGATGGTGAAGTGATCCTCAAAGACGGTGATCTTCGTGATCAGGCGCTTGACCAGCATCTCGTCAAACTCCGTGATCGTGGTCGGCTGGCTCTTAATGAAATCCTGTAGGTCTTGGATCAAGCGCATCTGCTCATCTTTGACAACGCTGTCGACCTCAGCCTGCTTTCGCATGTCCCTGAGCCGGAGGATCTCATCTGCGATGGCGTCGTAATCGTCCTTCTGGTTGGCCTTTTTCACAAGCTCTTTCTGAAGATCACGGAGGCGTTCGTCGATTACTTCCGGAGAAAGGGAATCGCCCTCCCTGACCACCGTGGCGATGTTGGTCTGCAGCGTCTGCAGGAAATCGTCCTTTTGACAGAGCACCTGGTTGATGGCCTGCAGAACTACTTCCTTCAGGAGTTCCTCATTGACCGTCCGAGCGTGGCAGACATGGCCGGTGGCCTCCAAGCGGCTGCAGCACCGCCAGACAATGGATTTGCAGCCACGGTTGTTCCAGTGAACGCGCCGGAAGAATTCGCCGCAGTCACCGCAGAAAACCATCTGGGCAAAACAATGCTTGCAGGAGTAGCAGCGCCGCTTGCCGTTCTCCGTGGTATGGACCAGCCGCCTGTGTGCAAGTTCCTCCTGTACCAGCAGGAAGATGTCCTTCGGGATGATCGCTTCATGATTGCCCTCGACGTAGTACTGCGGGACGGTACCGTTGTTCTTGATCCGCTTCTTGGTCAGGAAGTCTGTGGTATAGGTCTTTTGCAGGAGCGCATCCCCCATGTACTTTTCATTTCGAAGAATTTTGTTGATAGTGCTGGTGTGCCATTTGGCCTTACCAGCGCCGGTGAGAATGCCATCGGCCTCAAGGCCCGCAGCGATTTTGTCCATGCTTTTGCCTTCGAGGTATTCCCGGTAGATCCGCTTGACGATCTCTGCCTGCGCCGGGTCGATGACCAGATGCCCATCGGCATCTTTGGTGTAGCCGAGGAAGCGGTTGTGGTTGACCTGTACCTGTCCCTGCTGGTAGCGGTACTGCAGGCCGAGCTTTACGTTTTGTGAAAGGCTCTGGCTTTCCTGCTGTGCAAGGGACGCCATGATCGTCAGCAGCACCTCCCCCTTGGCATCCATTGTGTTGATGGACTCCTTCTCGAAGAAAACGGGAATATTTATCTCTTTCAGTTCCCGGATGAATTTCAGGCAGTCCAGCGTGTTCCGGGCAAACCGGCTGATCGACTTAGTAATGATCATGTCGATGTTACCGGCATGGCACTCGTCGATCATGCGGTTAAACTCGTCGCGCTTCTT
>JAFRVY010000011.1 GCA_017438285.1 Bacillota bacterium | reverse complement strand
GGACCGACCAGGTTTGGTCGATCCTTGTGAGTACTATCTAAGAACCACTTGAATTATCTGTAGTAATGTAGCGCCGTATACGAGACCCGTACGTACGGTGCAATGGGAGGTGGAGGGTTACCGCCCTCCGTCTACCCTATTGATTTTTTATTGATGCAGACCTCAGTTCTCGGCAGTGCCTCTTTTCTTCGAGGCGATCCTCAAACCGTCGACCATCAGAAGATACAGGTATCCGACGGTAAGAAGAAGCACCAGCAGAGCGAGTATCCACCAAACACAGCCCATGAAAGGAAAACCTTTAGTGAATCCGAATGCTCCGGCAGGACTGCCCCAGTTGAGGAAAAAATAAGGGTAGTTGATGCCCTGTGCAAATTCCCAGCCGGCGGCATAGCCTATTCCGGCATAGATAGCGTATGCAAGAGGAGGGAGCGTAACATAGAACACTTCTTTCTTTCCTGTGTCACCGAATATCCCTGTCACGAAATAATCTATTACCGATACTAAAGGAACGACTGCATGTGTCAGAGTGTTCTGAAAGTTCCATGCAAGCCTTCCCATAGTCGGGGCAAGAATAAATGTGAAGACGAGCCCGGTAAGTGTTATTGATACTGTAGCTACGAATTTGATCACATACCATGTATGAGTGATCTGCCGGTCTTTCAGCAGGAGCGCCATGCCGATGAGTGAAACTATCGCAATGGCGATGTTGGACTGTATCGTAAAGAACATGAACACCCTGCCGCCTCCCATGAAAGTATTCATCGACGCAGATGCGGTGAGAAATACGCCGAGAGCGACCGAAAGGACTGTGACTGCCTTAAGGAATATAGAGACGGCTCTGATTCTTCCGGATATCTTCATGATTTTTATACCCTTGTAGCAGCTGCCAGTGCCAGCCCGAACTGACGCTTTATCTCCGCATAGTCATGGGAAGGATCGCACTCATACAGCTTATCATTACCGCAGAAGATGCTGGGCACACGGTAATAATCATATTTATCCGCTATCTCAGGATGAACAGTCTCCTCGATCCATTCCATCTCGACATTCCCATAGGAGGGATTCTCAGCTTTCAGCTCCTCCAGAGCTTCTTTGGCCTTTTTGCAGTAAGGGCAGTTCTGAAGATAGAAAACAGTGAGTTTTTCCATGTTTGTTCCTCTTTAGAGATTATTGATGTACTTTACAGCCTCAGTCGCTGCCATGGCTCCGTCTGCAGTAGCTGTCACGAGCTGTCTGAGAGCCTTCGTTCTGGTATCTCCGGCTACGAAGATGCCTTCATAGTTGGTGTGGCAGTCTTCACCGGCGATAACATAACCGGATTCATCGAGTTTGACGAGACTTCCGAAGTTCTGGTTCTCAGGTACACGTCCTACCGCTATGAAAAGTCCGTTCAGCTCGATCGTCCTGACGCTGCCGTCCAGTCTGTTGGTGACTTCGATCGCTTTGAGACGTTTTTCTGCGATCAGCCTGGTCACGTTGGAGTTGTACACGAACTCTACGTTCTCTCTTGCCTTGAGACGCTCCGCATTGGCCTCCTCACCGCGGAAGCTGTCTCTGCGGTGGATCAGATACACCTTCTCGCAGAGATCTGCCAGGTACAGGGCATCCTCAAGAGCGGTGTTTCCGCCGCCAACTACCGCTACGGTCTTCTTGCGGAAGAAGTTGCCGTCACAGGTGGCGCAGTAGGAGACGCCTCTGCCGACCAGCGCATCCTCGTTTTCGAGACCGAGCTTGCGGTTCTCGGAACCGGTGGCGAGGATCACGGCTTTGGCTTCGTAGGCGTTCTTGGGAGTGACAACGGTCTTGACGCCGTTTTCATCGCGGATCTCAACAGCCTTCTCAAATACGAACTCAGCGCCGAGATCTTTGGCCTGCTCGTATACTTTTGTGGAGAAATCAAAGCCGGATATGTGAGCGGTCACCGGATAGTTCTCGATATCCGGTGTGTTGATGATCTGTCCGCCGTAAGTAACGGCTTCAAGGACAAGAACGGTCTTGGACGCACGGCGGGCATAGATCGCTGCGGTCATACCGGCCGGTCCGGCTCCGATCACGATGATGTCATACATGATCAGACCTCCAGCAGTGCCTCTATAGCATCCTTGGCGATCAGACCGACGCTGCGGTTGGCTTCCTTGCCGTCCTTGAACAGTACGAGGCAGGGAATAGCAGTTACATCGTACTCTTCAGCCAGTTCATCCTCGTCATCGATATTGATGGATGCGATCTTGTAGCTGTCGCTGTTCTCGGCAAGATCATCCAGCATGGGCTTCATAGCCTTGCAGGGACCGCACCAGTCAGCGTTGAAATCAACGAGTACGGGTACTTCGGACTTCAGGACTTCTTCTTCAAAGTTAGCTTTTGTTACTTCGATAATGGCCATGGTTTTGCTCCTTAAATCATATTCGTTAGTTACAGCAGTTATTCTGCGGATCTGTTAGCCAGGAATTCGTTGAGCTTTGACACCAGCTCGTCGACATCGGTTCCGTGCGCTGCGCATCCCATTTCCAGACTCTCCATCTGGCTGAAGGGGCAGCCCATGCAGTGCATCCCGTACGCCATCATGATCGGCGCTGTTGCCATATCGATGCTCAGTACCTGGCCTATGCTCATTTCTTTCGTTATCATTTCAGTTCCTTCTTATAAGAGTGATTTTACGCAGGCTTCGACTTCAGCCATGTCAGCTGTGGGCTCGAACCTTGCGACTACGTTGCCTTCGCGGTCAACGATGAATTTCGTGAAGTTCCACTTGATGTCAGGCTTCTTGTCCCAGTCAGGATCTGCTTCTGAGAACATCTTCTCAAGAAGAGCCTTGTAAGGATGCTCGGTGAAGCCTTCGAATCCCTTCTGCGATTTCAGATAGGTATAGAGCGGCAGCTCGTTCTCACCGTTGACGTCTGACTTCTTCACCTGGGGGAAGGTAGTGTTGAAGTGCACTGTGCAGAACTCATGGATCTCATCGTCAGTCCCCGGAGCCTGTCCGCCGAACTGGTTGCAGGGAATGTCGAGGATCTCCAGACCCTGATCGTGATAGTCGCGGTACATCTTCTCGATCGGCTCATACTGGGGAGTGAATCCGCAGCCTGTTGCAGTGTTTACGACCATGATGACCTTGCCCTTATAATCCGCAAGGTTCAGTTCTCCGCCTTTACCGGTCTTGATTGTGTAATCGTAGATCATTTTTGCCTCCTTTATGGCATGTGTTTATGGTTTGTTTTTTGATTTCTTCTATATCAGGCAGAGCTGGATCTCTGCGCAGTTTCATATATTTTGATCCGAAGATCCTGTCATCTCAGCGAGCAGTGCAGCGAACTGTTGCTGAAATATCTCTTCTTCTTGACGCACCGTGCCTCTGTAAGAAGCGATCTCTTCAGGGGAGATCTCTTCTGCACGGATGAAGCGCAGTGCGTTCACGGCTTTTTCCGTCTTGATCACCGTCTGTTCGTAAACAGGTCCTATCATGAGAAGACGCAGCGCCTGTTCCTTTTTAAGGAGACCGCTTGTGATGATGCCCCATGTATCGTAGATCGTGTCATTCGCTATGGGACCGGAGATAACGTCGAAACCGGCTAAGGTATCATCTCTTCCCGAACGGTTGGAGTATATGTATTCGAACCACTCAGTGTCTCTGCCGAACCTCTTGATATTGAGTCCGTCGGTATCGAGTTCATATGTGTTCAGATATGTAGTTTCGCCTTTTCTGGAACGTGCCCATCGTTTTGAGAACTCCACGTTGTCGGAAAGATAGAATCCCTGTCCGAAGTCGGCGTTTCTTCTGCCGATCGTGATGTCGGGCGAAGTGATGATCTGAGATCCGGTATGAAAAAGCTGTATCATTGTGTCCTATTCCAAGATCTCAAAAGAAGCTATATATTCGATATCCTTGGCAGTGGCCAGTCCCGGATCGCTGATCGTAAAGGAGACCGGGATTCCGAGCTCCATGGCAGCCACTTCGAAATGACAGAGGGCGATGCCCATATCTATCTTCTGCGTATCCCATCTGCCGTCATCATATCCGCGGCTGTGTTTTTCATAGAAGTGCACGCTGTTTCCGCTGAGCACTGCTCTCCACGGCTGCATGTTAACAGCGGAAGGCGCGAAGCGCACTGCTTCAAGGACATCTGCCAGTTTACCGGCAGCGTCTCTGCTCAGGGGCTTCCCGAAGGAGCCGTCGAAGAACAGTTCTTCGAATTCATTTCGGGTGTCCGCTTTGATGCCTTTGCGCATGAGGTTCTCCCGCAGCGACATCCTGGAAGCAGGATAGCCAAGAGGGCTTACACACGGCATGACTTCCTCTTCTGACAGATCCATTGCCTTCTCGAAGGCGTCCCGGTTCATCGTTCCAGCGATCCATGTAGTGCCGACTCCCAGACCTTCTGCAAACAGAACTATCTTTTCAAATGCGTAGCCGAAAGCTTCTTCAGCATGGGGGACACGGTGCATCTTTCCTGCGATATAGCAGTCAGTCCCAACGATCACGGGGCTTGAGAGACCGTATTTCTTTGCGTCGAGGATTTTCCATGAAATGGGGATATCATAAGGATCTTCGACTTTCTCTGCGAATTCGATTATTTTCTGTGCGTCTTCCTGCTTCAGCGGAACTCCGTCGAAGGTGCGGACGCTTCGTCTTTTTCTGATCGTATCAAGAATGCTCATTTGATTGCCTTTCCAGGTTGTGTTCCTGTGCCTTCCTTTTTTAAGAGTTCAGCTGCTCTTTGTGTGTGGTCAGGACTGCTTTGCTCCTTCTGCTGACCAGAGGGCAAGCTGATGCAGGATGGGCGATAAGGCCATTCCGTGTTCTGTGAGAGAGTATTCTACTCTCGGAGGTATCTCCTCATATTGATGGCGCGTTATGATCCCGTCAGCTTCCAGCTCTTTCAGGGAGGAAGATAACATTGCGTTGGTAATGCCTTTGGTCTTACGTACCAGATCGTTGTATCTCTGTGTCCCGTCTGCAAAAAGAGTACAGATGATACGCATCTTCCATTTTCCGCCGACGACCTTAAGCGATTCTCCGATAGGACAGGGTGATGCGCATGGGCAAACGCCGCTGCATACGGCTGTTTCCGCATTTATGCTCATTTTTGATCTGCTCCTTATCTTTGCAATTCCTATGGAATCGTTTTGACTCCATGGATATAATACCAAATATGTAAATTAGAGTAAATATGAAAATCATACCTACTCAAGAATAATTAGTATATTGTTTTGCAGCACACTGACATGAGTGTCCGAAATCCCGTAAGACGTTTTTGTGTTGTTTGCTACGCATTAAGAAAAGCCGGAGGCTGATTCACGTATCAGTCTCCAGCTTCTTCTTTCGTCAGATCCTCGATTGTATATTCCGTTTCCTTTTGTTCTCTTTTATTCGGCAATACGCTCACAGCTTCTTGCATGTGAGAACGTCGAACATCAGGCACCCGTCACCGAATGTCAGAGTGAGCATGCCGCCCTTGCGGCCAAACTCGTTCTCGCCGAGGGGATAGAGCCGGAAGCTCATCTCATCCCCGTCTTCGTCTATGGCCTTGGCATGGAGCTCGCCGTCTTTCATGAAGACCTCGTCAACGATGAAGTCGGCATCCCCGGGGTGCTCATATTTGCCGCAGAAGCTCTCCCATTTTGACTTGTCGGGATCCTTGACCGCGATATCCTCGATGGAGACGATGGGCCCGGGTTCCTTGTCCCTTGCGACCGCTTCCATGCCATCCCAGTAGCCCAGATACGCTCTGACATCCCTGTAATCCCTGCAGCTGAGGATCACAAGGACCCTGTCCGCGTCGATAAAACGCTCGAACCAGGTAGAGACGCCCGGCATGCCGCCGCTGTGGCTGACGACGAGCCCATGCTCCTCGTCACGGCCAATAGCCCAGCCGAAACCGTAGCCAAGCCTATCATCCTCATCGTAAACAGCATCCTCGCCGCTGTTCAGTTTTGCGGGGGTGTACATGAGCTTCTGCTCTTCCAAGGTAAGAACCTTGCCTTCACGAAGCGCCCTGTCCCATCTGAGCATGTCAAAGATGTTGGTGTACACATAATCGTCGCCGTTCAGACCGTCAAAGGCAACTACGTCGCCTTCCTCTGCGGAGTCGATGTCAGCCACGCATTTTCCGTCATCATACACTGTCGCCTGAGCGTAGTTTTCAAACGGAACGCCGTCCCGGCGGATATGACAGCAGCGGGTGGAAGTCATCCCTGCGGACTCAAAAATGTTCTTCTGCAGGAACTCTTCAAAAGGAACGCCGGAGAGCCGCTCCACCAGCAGCGCCAGCAGGTTGTAACCGGTATTGGAGTAATGCAGGCCTTCGCCCGGGGCGAAGTACGGCTTCGCCTCGGTTTCGCAAAGGAAGCGCAGGATCTCGTCGTTGCCCGGCACCCGTTTTTCTTCCCTCCAGATCCTGATGAACCAATCCGCGTCGTCAAAGTAATCGGGAATACCGCTCGTGTGGTTCAGCAGATGCCGGACCGTCACGCCCTTATAAGCGGTGAGTTCAGGGAAGAACTTCGTGATCTCGTCGCCAAAGTCGAG
>JAFRVY010000010.1 GCA_017438285.1 Bacillota bacterium | reverse complement strand
CTAAAAACTGATACGAAAAATAAACTTAAATTATTTTTCGGCTTTCAGTCCCGATATGAGTCCTGGCATGTTTTCTTCGGCGTATCTCTTCAGCGAATACTCGCCGTTGCAGATGCACCAATCGTACATGACCGCACGCTCCACGAGAGCATAGAGTTTCGTCAGATCGTTGACCGAAAGATCCGTCCTGAACTCGCCCGACTCCTGCCCCTCTACGCAGATCTTGCGCAAAAGCTTATAGTAGTACCTGTTGCGGTCCAGCAGGTGCTTCTCGCCTCTCGTTACCAGCTGCGTCGAAAACAGACGCGACAAAAGCTCCAGCGATATGCCATCCTCGATCATGGCAAACAGTTCCCGGTTCAAATACAAAAGCTTGTCGAAGCTGGTTTCGTACTCCGCCAGATTCGGCTCGATCTCTTCGTATTTCCTGTCGAACATGTATGCCAGTGTTCCGAGCAGCGCGTCTTTGCTGTTGAAGTAGTGATAAAACGAACCCTTGCTCGTCTCCGAAAGCTCGACGATCTCGTCGACCGTCGTCTCCTCGTACCCCTGCTCGTAGAACAGCTCCCAAGCCGCCGATATGATTCTGCCTTTTGTATCTCTTGTGTTTTTCTTACTCATAGCATAATAGTACTATTTTTTTGTGATATAATCAAACCAGAAAAGGCGAAAGGGGTAAATCTAATGAACATTCGCGAGTATCTGAAACAGAAAAAAGACGAAGTCCGCTCGGAACACGCGTCGCAAGCCAAGCTGGACAACTTTATCGACAAGAATTCCGACGGCATTTCCACTCTATTCACGTACTATGAGTGCGCGCTGATGGAGGTCGAGACCAAGTTCAAAGTCCTAAACCAGGAATACTCTCTGATCCACGACCGCAACCCGATCGAATCCATCAAAACCAGGCTCAAAACCGTCGACAGCGTCGTCGACAAAGTCCAGAAATACGGCGTTCCGCTCACCCTGGAATCCATCGAAAAGAACATCAACGATATCGCCGGCGTCAGAGTCATCTGCTCCTTCCCGGACGATATTTATACCCTTGCAGAATGCCTGCTCGAGCAGGATGACGTCACGCTCATCCAGAAGAAAGACTACATCGAGAACCCGAAACCAAGCGGCTACAGAAGCCTGCACCTGATCATCTCGATTCCGATCTATCTCGAGCATAAAAAACGCGACATGAAGGTCGAAGTCCAGTTCAGAACCATCGCCATGGATTTCTGGGCAAGTCTCGAACATAACCTAAGATACAAAAACGACATCCCGGAAGAACTCGGCGCGGAGCTCGCAGAGGAACTGCTGGAATGTGCCAACATCAGTTCATCTCTGGACGTGCGCATGCAGCGTGTCAGGAAGCGTCTCTCCGAGGACACCTCCGAGATGGACGACATCATCGACGAAGCGCTGTGGATGTAGCGACCGACGGCGGCCCATCATCGACAGACATTAAAGGCCGAGCGGCGGGCGCAGACGCTCCCCGGCGAATAGAAACCAGCAAACGAAAGGCGGCTAAATATATGAAGCCGCCTTTGATATTTTTTGTTCTTTTAGATCGTAATAATAGATGCAGTTGGACAGGATATCGCACTCCCGCGTAAACTCCCGGTTGCCCTCAGCCAGCATGGCAACGAGAGACTCCAGATCCGTCCCCTCTGCCTGCACGGTGATGAATTCATGGATGGAGCACGGGATAATATACATGCGCTCGGTCCCGAGCCGCTTGCTCACCGCTTCCATCACCTCGCTGATGATCATGGCGGAGGATCCAAAGGTCTGGAAGTTGTTCGTGATCATTAGCGCCTTCGGACTGAGCTCCATGATCACCGGCTCGAAGATGTCAGTCGTATTCCGCATCGCCAGTTCATGAACTTCCGATCTGTCCACGCCCATCTCCTCCAGCACGTGATCGTTCACGATGATCGAATCGAACCCGCCGTCGTCGCAAAGTCTCATGATCACCCGGTAAATCACAGCCATGTTGATCACTTCCCGGTGGGGCAGCTCCGACAAAAGCTCCTCGTTTCGCTCCGAGTTGATAATCTCCATGACCACGCGGTTCTTCAAGGATTTGAAATCGAAGCTTACCGCCTCCTGCTCCGTCGGACTGTAGATGTTGTTCATGAAGATGTTCGCAATCGACTTCATGGTGTCGTCCAGGTCCTCCTTCTCCTGAAACAGCTCATACATATCCTCCAGATACACCATCGGCGTGGCGCTGCAAAGACCTTTGTCCTCCGGCAGAAGCATCAGCGCCGTTTTCGCTTCGTTGACTTTGTTGACTCTCTTCGTTTCCGGCTTGTACCCCGCGTAGATCGGCGGGAGAAAATCCATGATCCGCTCGGTCACCACATTATTAAATAACTGTTGATCCATCATTTCTCTGTTCCCTCACCCTTCTTCATACTATATTTGGAAATATTTTACAGTCATGATACCACCCTGCCGAAGCAAGTCAATAGGGATGTAAGAAACAGTCCGGATTTTGTAACGGCGGAGACGGCAATAAAGGAGAGCGGAGACTGCAATAAAAGAGAGCGGCCGCAGCCGCTCTCTCGAGTTTCTGTTTCAAGCCTTTGCAAGAGCCTGAGATTATTCAGCATCTCCTGCGCCGTTGATTTGCGGGAATGCCTCTTCGAATGTCTTCTCATCGACGAGCAGCGTAACGATGT
>JAFRVY010000100.1 GCA_017438285.1 Bacillota bacterium | reverse complement strand
TGGGATATCTCCTTGAGTTTGCGGCCGACGACACTGGCAGCGATTCCGCTGATGCCGCTGTCGATCTCGTCAAAGATCATAGTCGGAATCTCATCATAATCTCCGATGATCTTCTTAAAGGCCAGCATGATTCTCGACATCTCGCCGCCGGAAGCGATCTTGCTCAAAGGTTTCAGCGGCTCACCGAGGTTCGTCTTGATGAGGAACTCAACGATATCCGTTCCCTCAGGCGTGAAAGCATCCTCGCCTGTATCCAGCGTGGAGTTGAAATCGATCTGAAACTCCGCATTTGTAAAGTTCAGCTGTGCGAGCTGCTCGGAGATGAGCTTTTGCAGCTGGGAGGCAGAGGCCTTCCTGATATCGCTGAGCCTGTTGCATGCGCCTGTCAGGGCGATGCGCATCTTCTTGATTTCGTTTTGCAGTGAAGCGATGCGTTCGTCCGCGTTTTCGATGTTCTGGAGTTTTGCTTCCAGTTCATCGGCGTAAGCGAGCAGCCCCGGTATGTCACGGCCGTGCTTTCGCTTGAGGTGATCGATGGTCTCAAGACGAGAAATGGCCAAATCCAGTTCATCCGGTGAAAAGACCGTCTTGTCGCGGCAGTCCCGGATGGTGGAACACACATCCTCCAGCTCGTAGTACATGCTGGAAACACGGTCATCCAGTTCTTTCAGTTCAGTGGAGTATTCGCCCGTCTGCGAGAGCATGTCGCTGACCTGTTTAAGCCCCGAAAGGAGACTGAATTCGCTTTCGGACGAAAGGTGATAGGCACCCGCCAGGTTCTCATAGATCTTCTCGCTGTTTTGAAGGAGAGCGATCCTGTTCTCCAGATCCTCGTCTTCGCCGGTGGACAGAGACGCTTCTCTCAGCTCCTGCAGTTCAAAGGCCATGAAATCCCTCTGACGCTGGTTTTCAGCAATCTGCGTGCGCAGATCCGCCAGTTCTTTCTTCAAGAACATATACTCGCCGTAGAGCATGGAAACGTCAGCCTTTGCAGGATCGATCTCTTCTTTGTGATATAGATCGACGAGTTTGATGTGATTTTCCGGATCGAGAAGGGACTGATGATCGTATTGACCATGGATGTCGGCGATCTTACGGCAAAGACCGCTCAGAGCATTCAGGGTGACGATTTCGTCGTTCACGCGGCAGATATTCCTGCCGGAAGACGAAATCTCCCTGGAGATGATGTATTCCTCACCGTCATAGTCGGCAATCATCTGGACGACCGCCTTATCTTCTCCGGAACGAATAAAAGCAGTATCCGCCCGGCTTCCCAGAGCCAGACTTACTGCTTCTATTACAATAGATTTACCGGCGCCTGTCTCGCCGGTAATGATATTGAGGCCATCATGAAAATCGACTTCTGCGTTTTCGATGATGGCAAAGTTTTTGATACTGATGTGTTTTATCATTTCTCAAGCATATTCTGCAGTACGGTGACGACCTCGTGTACATGAGATGGATCGTCGACGACGAGCAGAATCGTATTATCTCCCGCAACAGACCCAATTACGTGGGTAAGGCCAAGGGAATCGAGCGCCTCTGCAGCTGCATTTGCACATCCGGACAGAGCCTTGAGCAAAACAATATTACCAGCCTGATTAATAGATATAACGGACTTCCTGTAGATGTCTCTAAGTCTGTCAGAAACAGGACCGTCATTGTTTGCCATAACAGCATACTTATATCCGCCGGAGGACGAGAGTGTCTTGATTAGCTGTAACTCTTTGATGTCCCTTGACACTGTTGCCTGTGTAACGTCGTAACCATAATCGCGAAGCATTGAAACCAACTTGTCCTGCGTCTCAATCTCATGCTTGTCGATCAGTTCCAGAATCTTATT
>JAFRVY010000099.1 GCA_017438285.1 Bacillota bacterium | reverse complement strand
GTATTTACACCCGCCAGTTACTCGTGGCCGACTGCGGCAAATGTTTACTCAGCCGCAACGTATGTGTCCCAAAAGGCAGGTTTCCTGACTTACGGATCAACGCATCCACCGCCTTCCCAATCGCTCAGTGGCATCGTGGTTTCGACTCCCCGTTTACAGTGACGAGTTCGTACAGGATTTGCACCTGTTTCCCTATTACCTGCATTGATAAATCGTGGAGATTTATCGCAGCACCTTCTGGTCTTGTATTCTTTTGATAGTATATCACGCAAAGCCTTGCCATTCAACCCGCTTCAAGGTTTTCGAGGGGCCGCAGGCCTTGGATCAATCGAGTTTCCCCAGGCTCCTCGCAAGATCGAGAAGTTCCCGGATGCGCGCGTTCATGGTTCCGATCGGAAGGTCGCATGCGATGACGCGGCCGCACTTTTCGATGAGGCTTCGCGCCTTTGCAAAAGCTTCATCATCGATCGGCTCAAACGGCTCCGTCATAACGATCTCTGTTGCGAGCAGTCTCGCCAGCTGATAGTCGATATCGTTAGTGCTTAAGATGCCTGCCGCAAACGGTGTATTTTCCTTCTGGAGCCGGCGGTAAACCGGTACGCCGCTGCCGCCCGAAGAAATGACGAACACCTTCGGCTCGCCCTCCGGTTTCGGCAGTTCCGTGCTGCCGAAGAGGGGATCGAAGTAGCCGTTGTCGATGCTGTAAAGCTCGCGGATGGTCTCTTCGTTGAACACCTCTTCCGGGTCACCGTATTTATAGATCCTGTCTCCCTTGACGCAGATGATGCGGTCGGAGATCTTCTGAGCCAGATCGATCTCGTGGAGAGACATGATGACCGTGATGCCTTTTTCCTTCGCCATGCTGCGGAGGATGGACAAAAGCTCCAGTTTGTATCGAATGTCCAGGAAGGACGTCGGTTCGTCGAGAACGATGACCTCAGGTTCCTGACAGATGGCGCGGGCCAGAAGCACGCGTTGACGCTGTCCGTCACTGATGGCGTTGAAGTCCTTTGCGCCCAGTTCGGTGGCGTTCACTCGTTCCAGCGCCTCGTCTACGATTCTTTCATCTTCTTCCGAAAGGATGCCCAGTTTGCCCGTGTACGGATATCTGCCGCTGGCAACGATGTCGTAGCAGGTGAGCAGATCCGTCTTGAGACGCTCAGTGAGGACAACTGCCATTTTCTTTGACAGGTCTTTGAACGGCATCTTGTGAAGATTCTTCTCGTCGAAGATCACCTTGCCGCCGATGAGAGTGAGCTGGCGGGTGATACTCTTGAGGATCGTGGATTTGCCGGCGCCGTTCGGTCCAATCAGGGAAATGATATCGCCCTTCTGGATGTCGATGCAGATGTCGCGGATGATTGCTTTGCCGTTGTAACCGACAGAAAGGTCGTCCATGCGGATGTAGGAGGTCTGATTACTCATTATCTCATCCTCCTTCTGCTGACCATCATGTAGATGACGACCGGTGCGCCGAAAACGGCTGTTACTGTACTGATGTTAAGTTCGATCGGTGCGAAGGCAAGGCGTGCGATCAGGTCGCAGACCATGCAGAATACGCCGCCGCCCAGCATGCATCCCGGAATAACGACCAAAGGCTTGGACGTTCCCATGATGCCTTTGACCAGAAACGGTACGGCGATGCCGACGAATGAAATCGGTCCGGCGAAAGCCGTGACACATGCAGAAAGCAGGCTCGACAGCAAGATCAGAGCCGCGCGGAAAAACTTGATGTTGACGCCGAGACTCTGGGCGTAGACTTCGCCCATCTGATAGGCGCCGATCGGCTTGGAAAGAATCATGGTCAGAATGAATCCCATGCCGCAGACAACGAAGCAGATGCCCACGTTGGTCCAGGTCATGCCCGAGAAGCTTCCCTGTGACCAGCCGTGAAGGTTGGCGATCTCGGAGTCTTCGGCAAAGGTGATCATGAATTCCGTGACGGCGTTGCAGATGTATCCGACCATGATGCCGGCGACCAGCAGAGCCGCCATGTTGCGAATTCGCTGCGAGACAGCGAGTATAAAAAGGGTCGCGAGAAGCGATCCCACAAATGCTGCTAGAATGACGATGAATGATGAAACGTGCTTGGCGTTTCCAAGAATAAAAATGAGCACAAAAGCAACGACCATCTTCGCTCCCGATGAGATACCGAGAACGTAAGGGCCGGCGATCGGATTTTCGAAGAAGGTCTGGAGCAGGAAGCCCGCCATTGCCAGCGCCCCTCCGAGAATGAGGGAGACGATGATACGCGGCATACGGATGGTCCAGACGATGTCCATGACTTCGTCGTCGCCCTGACGCAGGAAGATGGCTCTCGCGATATCTCCCATGCCGATGTGGACGTTGCCGGAGTTGATGTTGACGACGACCATGACCGCGAAGGCGATGATCATCCCGGCAAAAACAAATCCAACGCGGGCGCGGCGTCTTGCGTTCAGCGCATGGAAGTCTTCCCTGAGCTGCTCGCGGACGCGGTCGTTTTCGCTTTTTAAGTTTTCGTGAAGTGTTTCTGTTACTTTAGCCATTTAAGTTGTGCTGCTGTTTTGGAACGTCTATTCCAGTTTCGTGATATATTTCAGATCCGTTGGATCATCTTCCGTAATGACTTTGTGGAAATCCAGTATCATTTCGGCAACCAGGTCGGTTCTCTGATACATGGAGCCGCCCGTAGACCAGCAGTTTCCGGTCTTGACGGCTTTCATCTTCTTCATGATCGGATTCTTTTCGAGGAGTCCGGCCATGGATTTCACCGATCCGTCGATACTGCTGTTGTATATGATTATATCAGCATCCTTTGCGGTGTCATAGAAGGTTTCTACAGACATGTCCTGAGAGGACCGGTTGTCTTCGCTGTCGAGATCCTTGAAGGCGTAAACACCGCCGGCGATGTCGATCATCTTCGGTACATAGTCCGTGCTGCTTCGAACGACGACCTTGCCTTCTGTAGAGAAGTAGAAGAAGGCGACGGTCTTGCCGGTGTTCTCGAAGTTATCCAGATCCTTCAGGGATGCGAGCTGTTCATCATAGAACTCCGTAGCTTCCTTTTCGTGATCCGTGAGGACGCCGTAGAGTTTGATCCATTCCGCTCTTCCCATCGGGTCCGGTTCGTAACTGGAGCGGTCAATGAGAACAGGGATGTCTATCTCTTCAATCATTTCCTGTACTTCCGGAACATGCTCGATCATGGTCGATTCGATGGCCAGGTCGCACTGTTCATCCATCATGGTCTCATAGTCAGGCGCGCGGTATCTGCCTGCGTAGATGATCTTGCCGCTTCGCATAGCTTCCTTCGGCTCGTCAAAAGTCCAGTCATCTTCCTTGATCGAGGACATCCTTACGTTGTCCAGTGCGCCCATGGAGCAGAACATGGCCATGGTCGCAGTCGCGGCCAGATAGATTCTCTTCACAGGCTTGTGAAGCACGACGATGTCCTCCGGCAGACCCTCCGGCGCTTTCTTACCCTTCGGAACGAGCAGGAAACTCTGGTGGTCGTGGATGATGATCAGATTGTAACCGCCCTCATAATTGTAGATGCTGAACTGTTCCGCCCGTTTAAGCTCCACTTCGGATTCGTAGGTCAGGCCTTTGAGCTCCGGCGGTTCGGTGGTCGAAGCCGTGCCGCTTGACGCACCGCTGCCGCAGCCAGTCAGAAGCATGGTTGCACTCATGGTAGCGATGAGTACAAATGAGATGATGAATGATAGGATCTTTGAATGTTTTTTCATATACTGCTCCAAATAAAAAAGCCCGTTTTACATAATAAAGAAGGGCCTTTGCAAACGGATATCATTGAAAGAACCTTCTTCGGAAGTTCGTGTTATCAATCCCAAACCGGCAGGTTTCCTGGCTTCAGAGCGTTCCCGGCGACAAATCTCTACTTTCTGGCAAAGGCCTGTCGCGGATGCTCTGTTCACAGTGACCGGATCGCTCAGGTCTCGCACCTGATTCCCTATTACCCCCGCCCTTGCAGTTTGACACGCCCGGGCAGGGCACCGATTCAGTATTCGCAATTCATTATAGCATTCCGCACTCCCGCCCGCAAGGAGTGAGACGTAAGGATTTCAATGTCCTCTGAAAACCGGGATTGGTAGAGGTATCTCAACGTACGGCTGGGAGCTTAATGTAAAGTCGAACAATTCCCATATCTGTTTTCATTAAATGTGTAACAAAATGGTTTTTTATCTACTACCAGAGCAAGAAATAATGCAAAAAACTGCTGTTTGCTGGCGATTATTCATTAAAACTGCTGTTCTATAATGAAGAGAATGCTCGAATGATGCGCTTTTTACATTAAATGCCTGTCAATATGTAACTATTTGACCTGATTTTGATCCAAATAATGAATAATAGGGAGTTACGGAAATGATTTTACATTAAATGACCACCATGCAGGAAAGCACACCTCCACAACTCCCGGTTTAGCG
>JAFRVY010000098.1 GCA_017438285.1 Bacillota bacterium | reverse complement strand
TTTATAATCGAGGACGCTCATCAGTTCACAGAGAAATCTCTGCGCCGATTTCAATGCCGTCCTGTATCCGTTTATATCATCCGCCGCCAATGCCTTTTTGGCCGCATTCGTTTCTTCAAGGATAATGTCATAGGTCACCACTACCAGCTCGGTACGGTTTGCCTGTGATATCCTTCTCGCAAAATCTTTCTGTCTGTTTTTGTCCATATCATCCCATATCCGCATCCGTTTGGATTAAGCCTGCGCTTCGGATCCGTATTATTATTTCAAAGAACACTTATCAGCTCTGGAGAAGCTGAAGGATGTTCTGAGGTCTTTCATTGGCCTGTGCAAGCATTGCCGTACCGGCCTGATCAAGTACATTCTGCTGCGTGTAGTTCGTCATTTCCTCAGCCATGTCGACATCCTCGATACGTGACATCGACTCGGTCATGTTGAGATCGGTCGTCTCGAGATTGTTAATCGTATGCTCGAGTCTGTTCTGATAAGCTCCGAGTTTTGCACGGATAGCAGAAACTTCGTTTACCGCATTGTCGTATGCCGAAATAGCGTGCTGAGCGCCTTCTTCGGTACATACGTTTATGCTTGCTATGCCGAGTGTTACGGGATCCACTCTGGGAATCTTCACTTCCATATCCTGATGCTCGTTTGCGCCGACCTGCAGATACATCGGACCTGCTTCGAGAAGTGTGGTCACGGACTCGAGTACCTCACCCTCTGCATAGGAAGCCTCCTCCGAAGCATCGCCGGTCGCATCGGTAAATGATGTTTTGCTGGCTCCGGGAGTGATCTGGAAGCGCATCTCGAAATTATTATTGTCTTTGATATAAACAATGTCGCCCTGTGCGGAAGCGGTGGCTGTCGTTGCAAATCCGTCGCCAAGTTCCACCTGCGCATCAACACCGTATGAAGTCACCGTCTCGGTGCTGAGTCCGAACAGGTCGGCGAGCTGCTCATTGTTGCACTGGATGCTGATCTTCTGTGTAGAACCGAAGCCGTTCGACATCAGAATCAGATTGCCCTCACCGATCGCTGTCTCGGTATATCCCGCAGTCTCCACAGGTCCGTCGGCATCGGGACCTTCGCCGAAGAATGCCTTGATGTTCATCTGGTCGCAGAGATTTCTGATGCCCGCGTAGCAATGCTCCATGGTCATTCCCTCTGTGAAATAGAGCGAATATCCGTTAATGGTAATAGCTCCGGTCTCATCTTCCCCAAGCGTATCGAAAGAAGGCACGCCGCCCACAACAACCGCCTGTCTGGGATCCACGGTCACATTCATCGAATACTCAATGCTCTCTACCGTATCCGAGGAATAGATCAGATTAACATAAGTGTTGTTCGTATAGGAGTTCTTGTCCAGATTGCCGTCAAGCAGAGTCTTTGTATTGAACTCTGTGGTGTCGGAAATACGCTGGATCTCAGCCTGAAGCTGATTTATCTCCTGCTGGATCGCGCTTCTGTCCTCGGTCGTATTGGTTCCGTTCGCAGCCTGAACAGCCAGCTGTCTCATACGCTGGAGCATGGCGGTCACTTCATTTAAAGCGCCTTCTGCGGTCTGTATAACGGAAATACCGTCCGAACCGTTCTGCGAAGCTCGTTCAAGACCCTCGATCTGAGTCTTCATCTTACGCGAAATAGCCATTCCCGCAGCATCGTCAGATGCCCTGTTGATCTTGTAACCGCTCGAAAGACGCTCAAGACTCTTGTCCAAAGCCTTGCCGGTCTTACGAAGCTGTGTGTTTGTCTGCATTGCCGAAATGTTGTGATTGATCCTCATGTTTAGTCCTCTCTGCGCATCGGTCCCCGATCCGCGCTCTACTGTACTGTCTGTATCCCCGATATCAGATAAAATTTGCGATAAACTCTTTTGCTATGCTGTATAACTGTAATGTGGTCGGCCTGCGTCCCGATCCTTCATCCTGTGCGGTCGTCTCTGCCGCACGGCGTCTCAGTTCTCCAAGTCTTGAGAGATACGCATCCGGGCTGATCCTGTTGATCCCCGTTCCGATATCCTCACCGTCAAATCCGAGATTCCTCATG
>JAFRVY010000097.1 GCA_017438285.1 Bacillota bacterium | reverse complement strand
CCCAGCGCATGGCCTGCGCCCCCAACGGTGCCGTCGACGTAAATGCCGTCCGGTTTGATGTTCAGGTTGTCCAGACATTCGCTGTACAGTACAGGCACATGATTAAAATCCATAGATCTCAAGCCCCTTGGCTGCCTCGCTTGCGTCTATCAGTTCGCCTGATTCAGGATCAAGCTGTTCGTTCCAGAATTCCTTGCTCCAGACTTCGATGACCTTATTGCTTCCGACGGTGACCAGTTCTTTGTCGATGCCCGCGTAACTCTTGAGTTCCTGCGGGATCGTGAGTCTGCCCTGCTTATCGATGTCGCAGTCTGCAGCTGATGCGTGGAAGTGTCTCTTGATCACTCGAGTCTCCGGATTGCTCTTCGGCAGTTTGTCCAGTTCGTCAGCGAACTTCTGCCATTCTTCCTTGGTGTAGATGACCAGACACTTGTCCAGTGATTTGGCGACTACACACCTGCCTCCGAGTTCATCTCTAAACTTCGCAGGCACGATAAGACGCGACTTGTTGTCTATTGAGTTGTAATACTTGCCTACGAACATAGAGATACCCTCCTGTTAGTTTACTCCATTTTAATCCACACAGCACCCATTGTCAACCATTTTACTCCACAGAGTTGTAATTTTTCACCATATTAAGGCACTTTTACTCTGAAAGCTTTTGGACTATAGCGTCCTTACCCCACCAGAAACGACCAAAACCCTTGATTATAAGGCGTTTCAGGTGTACTATTTACTTGCAAGAGGTGTTTAGAGAAATGAAAGACAAGAAGATGCTGATCGCAGCAGTTGTGGTTTGCGTGGCCATGGCCTTCGTTGCGTTTACCGGCTGCGCAGACGATGACGATCAATATTACGAGGATTCCGATTTCACGGTGGAATATCTGCACGGGGAATACACGGAACAGTTGATGAGAGATGGTGCTGATACCATGCTCGGTTCGGTTGACATTTCCGGTGAAAACGGTGACTACAAAGTGACGGTCACCGAAAAGGAAGTTGTCCAAAACGATGACTATGATGAAGGCTACTATGTGGCTGAAACAAATGTCGTCGCGGAATTCGGCCTTGGCGGATATGCCAAGCTCGTTTATACCGATGAAAACGGCGAAGAAATCATCGGTGATGCTGAAGGCTACATGAAGGCCCATAACGGACAGCCGGACAATCTCTACACCGTCTATTACATGAACGGCAATGTGGAGTTGATGCTCCCTGTTGATCCGAAAACAGTTGAAGTGCAGTACTGATACTTACAACCAAATGAAATAAGACGCTAAAGATGTGGCCCGTCCACATCTTTTAATTACACAGACATCGTCGGCGGCAGCCGGCTGTATGAGGAGAGTCTGATGCCATCACCCGATCCCGTAGCATTTTCTATATTCGGACTGGACATCATGTGGTATGCCATCCTGATCATGTCAGGCATGGTCATCGCAACAGCCATATGCTATTTTCGCGCGCCGTCACATGGGCTTGAGAGCGAACAGGTACTGAATTTCGCCATCATATGTATCCCGGCAGCGATCATAGGCGCCAGAGCGTATTATGTGATTTTCAACTGGGATTACTATGGAGGGGATATCTATAGGATTCTCAACATCCGCGGAGGCGGTCTGGCCGTGCACGGCGGCCTCATTCTGGGACTGGCGACAGCCGCACTGCTCTGCTATTTCTGGAAAGTGCGCCCGCTCAATCTGATGGACCTGTGCGCACCGGGCATCGCCCTGGCGCAATCCATTGGCAGATGGGGAAACTATTTCAACTCGGAAGCGCACGGCGGTCCGACGGACCTGCCATGGGCGGTCATCATAAACGGCGAAAGCTATCACCCGACATTCCTGTACGAGTCTATCTGGTGTTTCATCCTGTTCTTTATATTGCTTTATGTGGACAAACACCGTGACTTCGAGGGGCAGGTCGTGCTCCTTTACGGAATCCTCTACTCTCTGGAACGATTCTTCGTGGAGGCTCTCAGAACCGATAGCCTGATGATCGGTCCATTCAAACAGGCGCAGGTGCTGAGCCTTTGCATCATCATCGTCTGCGTGATATTCTATATCATACTCAAGAGGCGCTCAGACCGTCTGAAAAAGTATTAAAGGAGAAGCTATAACATGAAACTAGGAATCGTGGGTCTGCCGAATGTAGGCAAGAGTACCCTTTTCAACGCTATTACAAAAGCCGGGGCTGAAGCGGCCAATTATCCGTTCTGCACCATCGAGCCGAATGTCGGCGTCGTTATCGTGCCGGATGAGAGAGTCACGACCCTTTCGGAAATATATCATTCGAAGAAGACGATTTATACGACCATCGAATTCTGCGATATTGCAGGTCTTGTCAAAGGCGCCAGCAAAGGCGAAGGCCTGGGCAACAAATTCCTGGGTCATATCAGAGAAGTCGATGCCATCGTACACGTTGTCAGATGCTTCGAAGATCCGAACGTCGTTCACGTTGACGGACAGATCGACCCGGTCTCCGATATCGAGACCATCAACATGGAACTGATCATGTCAGATATGGAAGTTCTCGAAAGACGCATCACAAAGGCCACGAAAATGCTCAAGGGCGACAAGTCTTTGCAGAAGGAAATCGACCTGCTCAACAGAATCAATGAGTTCATCGGCGAAGGCAAGGTCGCCCGTATGATGGAACTGGACGATGACGAGGCCGCTTTTGTGAAGAGTCTGGATCTGCTGACCTACAAGCCGGTCATCTATGCCGCCAACGTCGCAGAAGAGGATGCGGCCGGAGATAATGAAACGGCCGGCGCTAACAACCCTTACGTACAGGCGGTCAAGGAATACGCGGCCGAGGAAGGCTCAGAAGTCGTCGTCATCAGTGCGAAAGTCGAAGCCGAACTTGCGGAACTTGACGATGAGGAACGCGAGATGTTCCTCGAGGAACTGGGGATCACGGAATCCGGCCTTGAGAAGCTGATCAAGTCATCCTACAGCCTCCTCAATCTGATTTCCTTCATTACGACAGGAGAAGATGAGACGAGAGCATGGACGATTAAGCGCGGCACTCTGGCGCCGCAGGCCGCAGGTAAGATCCATACCGATTTTGAAAAAGGCTTCATCCGCTCCGAAACCATCGCATACGATAAGCTCATGGAAGCGGGCGGCAAGCTGTCGGCAGCCAAGGAACACGGCTGGCTCCGTTCCGAGGGTAAAGAGTACGAAGTCAAAGATGGTGATATCTGCCACTTCCTGTTCAATGTATAGAATCAATGAATAAGGCAACTCGTAAATATTCAATACTGTTTTTCATGATCACTGCTGCTTTCGCTGCGGTGATCTTTTGTGCGTGCGGAAACGGAGAGACTGCGTACATCGCTTCGGACAGGCCCGTTGCAAAGGCTTATGCAGCCGGCGAGAACGGCGAACTTAAATAAGCCGAACTCTTCCGGGGAACGGAAGTTGCCGCTTTCTCAAAGAAAACCGCCGGT
>JAFRVY010000096.1 GCA_017438285.1 Bacillota bacterium | reverse complement strand
CTGCCCATGGGGAACCGGTCGTGTATCTGCCATCTACCGGTGGGGTAGGACCAGGCGCTACGAAGTTGATTCTGATGTGTTCTTTGCCGTGCTCGATGGCAATCGTCTGGCCGAGGTGGATAACGGCGCTCTTCAGAGCTCCGTAGACCGGCTCTTCAGTCGCATGCTGACGTCCCATGACGGATGCGACGTTGACGAAGTTACCGCCGCCCGCTTCGATCATCTTCGGGATGATGTAGTGCCATGCGTTCATGACGGACTTGAAGTTGACTTCATACAGTCTGTCCCAGTATTCGCGCGGGAGGTCCAGGAAGCTGTCCAGCTGGTCCCAGGCTACACCGTGATATACGCAGTCGATTCTGCCGGTGTTCTCGAGAGCGAAGTCAGCTGCCGCTGCGGTCTCTTCATAGCTCGTGGTGTCGCACTTGATGCAACGGGCGCTGGCAGCTCCGAGCGCGAGAGCCTCGTCACAGACTTCCTGAGCGCTCTTCATATCGCGGGCCGCGATGGTAACGTGAGCGCCGCACTGCGCAAAGCCGTATGTCGCGAAACGACCGATGTTCGAGTGGCCGCCATACAGCAGTACGTTTTTGCCTGCTAATCCAAAATCAAATTCCATTACAATTTCTCCTTTCTCATAAAGATTGTACCGAGCTTAAATATTAAAAAGTGATAACAAGTACGAAAACAAATTACCGGAACAGAACGGCTCTGACCGGGAGGCCGGTAGCGCCTTCCATCTTAAGCGGCAGAGCGGATAACGTGTATCTGCCCGCCGGTACATTTGCGGTGTAGATGCTCTCCAGGAAGATGACGTCCTTGGCGAAAATGTACTTATGCAGTTCTGTGTGAGGAGGCTCTCCCCACGATTCACCCATGCCGAAGTCGAGGCCGAGCATGGTGACGCCTTTTTCAACGAGATATTCAGCTGCTTCCATGCTCAGATAGACATAGTTCCCCGCGCTCAGGGTCAGATCAGGCCGCATCTGGTAATGCGGATCGACGCACCAGCCGTTCACGGAGTTCAGGGTTTTGAAAACGACCGCATCGCCCTCTCTGATGTCTGCGGCTTTCAGTTCTTCGACGCCGATTTTAACCGGATCCTTAATGTCGATGACGACTGCCGGGAGTAAAAATCTGTCCAGCGGATAGTCGCAAAGATCTTTTGTGAACGGAAGCAGATGAGACGGCGCATCCAGGTGGGTTCCGGTATGCGCGCGCAGGGAGATTCTCGTATCGACAAAGGTAGAGTCACCGATCTCCATTTCGATCATTTCAAGCGAAAACCGATCATTGTCCGGGTTCGGGACTTCCTTTCCATTGATCACACTGATATCGTAAATTTCCATATCCTTTTCGCTCCTTCTCTTTTGGAATTACTCAAGCCCTTCGACGATCATGTTGTAACTCTCGTCTTCGCTCGGATACGTTCTGTCGCAGCAGTCCGCGTGGAACTGGTTCAGAGCGTTGAGTACTTCTTCTCTCATGTTCAGATACTTACGTGTGAACTTGGAGACTCTGCCCTTGGTGAGTCCCAGCATGTCGTAGGTGACGATTCCTGGACCGTCGTCGTAAACGCCGGCACCGATGCCGTTGATCGGAGTGCTGATTTCCTTAGCCATGACCTTTGTCAGCTGCGCAGGAACGCATTCCAGACCGATCATGAATACACCGGCCTCTTCGAGCGCCTTTGCGTCGTCGATGATCTTTCTCGCAGTCGCATAGTCCTTGCCCTGCACCTTGAAGCCGCCGGTCGTCATGGCAGCGGTCTGCGGCAACAGTCCGATGTGGCCCATGACAGGGATGCCGATCTGGGTGATGGCTTTGATTTTGTCGATGATTTCGATGCCGCCTTCCAGCTTGACCGCATCGCAGCCGCCTTCTTTCATAAGGCGGGTTGCGTTGTGAATCGCCTGCTCGCAGCTCTCCTGATATGATCCGAACGGCATGTCGCCGACAACGAATGTGTTAGGGGCACCTGCTACGACACATTTGGTGTGATAGATCATCTGATCCATGGTTACAGCGGTCGTTCCTTTGAGGCCCTGGCAAAGCATTCCGCAGGAATCACCGACGAGGATGGACTCGATGTCGCTCTCGTCGATGATGCTCGCCATGGTGTAGTCATAGGCTACGACCATGTTGAATTTTCTTCCCTCGTCTTTGCATCTTTTAAAATCAAGGGCACTGAATTTCTTTTTGGTTCCCATATTTGTTCTCCGGAAATTACTTACTAATAATAACTTGTGCAGGGTTGAGCGATTTGACGGACGTCTTGTTGCCTGTGATTTCGAACATTTCAGGCACTTTCTCGATTCCCTCCAGGACGTGTGTGACCATGCACTCCACATTGAGCTTTCCTTCGGAGATCAACTGTGCGCCTTTTCTCATGTGATCCAGCGTTGTGAAGTATGGGAACGTGACTCTCTGGCCATACGTTCTGACGACGCCAATCGGGAACTCGACGAAGTCTCCGTACATCGCAAGAATGAGAAGCTCGCCTTCCGGTCTCGCGCTCTTGACGGCCTGCTGCAGAACGACAGTGCCGGCAAGGCCTTTCTTAGGGTTACCGCCAGCGCAGTCGATGACGATGTCCGCACCTTTGCCACCTGTGAGCGCTTTGATCGTCGCTACCGGGTCGACCTCTCTGCCGTTGATGATATCGGTTGCACCGAGGCTCTTCGCGAGCTCGAGGTTTTCCTGCTTAACATCGATGGCGATCAGTTTGCTCGGATTGGACGCTTTGACGATCTGCAGTGTGCTCATGCCGAGGCAGCCCATGCCGAAGATTGCGACGGTGTCGCCTTCCTTGAGGCTCGTCGTGTCGACTGCAGCGATGCAGTCCGCCAGCGGCTGGAGATTTGCAGCCTCGCTGTCCGTCAGGTTTTCCGGAACGGTGATCAGACCGCTCTCCTGCAGAAGAACATACTCAGAGAACATACCGTCGTTGGTGATGCCCATCCAGGATGGGTGTTCGCACTCTCTTGGCTTGTCTGCCTGGCAGCCCTTGCAGTATCCACAGGTGATCTTTGCGAGTGTGGAAACGCGGTCTCCGACCTTAAACTTCGAGTCAGGGTTTACAGCGACAACTCTTGAAACGTGTTCATGTCCCGGAAGACTGATTTTCCCTTCTTTTTCGATTCGTGGAAGTAGTCCGAAAATGTCGTCTTCAAGAGTGATCACGTTGGTCTCAGTGACACTTGCCTGAGCGGTCAGTACCTGTGCAAGCAGAAATCCCGGCTTGAGTTCAGGTACGGGAACTTCGAACATCTCCATCTTTCCCGGTCCTGTCAGGAACCACGCTTTCATAGTTTCTTTCAAGGTGTACTCCTTTCCCACAAATAATGTGTACTTCAGCATAGTGTTATTTCTTTTTATTTTGTATAAAAATTATATCGTACGTTTGCTATGTCTTGTGATAGAGAGTTGGTATCACTGCAATGCACATTTTTCATCATTCAAAAGGGCTGATAAAGGAAAGGTTTTAAGTGACTAACTGAAAAATTAATGATAAAATATATAAATGTGGGCCGAACAAAAGCCATTCTGAATATCGCAAAGCATAAATACATAAAGTGAAAAGGGGACGGTTCCGGATTTCATCTCTTTTGATGAAATCCGGAACCGTCCCCCTTTTCACCCCGGAGCCGTCCCTAAGTTCAGGAACGCGAACGCTGTGGGTAGTCGTTGTGTTTTAGAATTTTTCGACCGCGTCGTTGAATTTCTCCAGCTCAGCCTCGTCCATGTGCCAGCCGTTGGCTTCCTGCGGGTAGTTGTTTGTGCGGACGTCATTTGCCCATGCGCCGTAGACGCCGACCGCGAATTCGAGGAAGTTCGCGTAGGTCTTGGCGTGCATTGCAGGCTTCGCCATGAGCCCGAAGAGGTCCGCGTCGACCATCTCGTAACCGTCAACGTCCACGTCGCCGCCGGTGCAGCCGGAGGCGATTCCGATGACCGGAACTCTCATCTTCTTTGCGATCTTGGCGCTGACTTCGCCCGGGATTAGCTCGACCGACATGGCCTTCATGCCGTTTTCCTGATATTCATACGCGGTCTTAAAGATCTTCAGGGCGTCCTCTGCGGTCTTCCCGAGTTTTTTGTAGCCGCCATAGAGACCGTTGGTCTGCCAACCGGACAGCGCGCCGACGTGCCCGTAAACGATGCAGTGATTGTCGGCAACGAATTTCAACGTCTCGTTGTTGATCCCCATCGGCAGGACGGAGTCCGCGCCTGCCATATGGAATACGGAGAAGTTCTTCAGCGCTTCGTTCTTATCGGCGAAGGCGATGGTGTCTGTTACATAGTTGAGGTGGATGGTCGGCGACATCTGGCGGTATGCAGCAAGGTAGACCGGAGCGTCTTCCAGGGCCTTGTATGCGCCGTAGCGGAGTTCCGCAGGCGAAAGTCTTGCGATGTCTACGCCGGCCATTCCGGCAGCCATCGTGAACATCGGACCGAGCATGCTCGGGCAGTGCTGCACGATTTTTTTGCCCTCGTCCTTGCACTGCTGCAGGTAATTGATGGTTTTACGTCTCTTGTCAGCCATGGACATCTTTGGCATCGGGCTGAAATACTTTTTCATCTCTTCGTTCATGGAAAACTCCTTTCAATTGCAAACCAATCCGCCGGCCGCAGCCTGCGGCACGGGCTTTTTATCCATTTTATGATTCAATTTTAATGAACGCGGAGAAGAAAAGAAATACTCAAAAAAGTGTAAAATTCGACGGTCAGGAGATTGCCCAGCTGCTCAGCATGCGTGCGATGAGTTCCTGCTGGGAGGATACACCGACCTTGCGGTAGATGTTCACGATGTGCTTGCGCGTCGTACCGTCGGCGATGAAAAGGACTTCACTGATGCGGGAAGATTTCATTCCTTTACATAACAACTCTGCAATTTCCGTTTCCCGGGCTGTGAGGCCATATTCCTTCCAAACGGCGGCGGTGTCG
>JAFRVY010000095.1 GCA_017438285.1 Bacillota bacterium | reverse complement strand
GTAGGTACTTTTGTAATAGCATTCCTTCTGACCTGTCTCGGCGGAGACTGCCATATGGCGTCGGTGCTCACCGCTGACTCGATGAAAAAGTGCTTTGAGAAGCTCGGCATCGATACAGTGGTCATGTCACGCTGCCTGGTCGACGGATCATGCGCGATGTTCGGCATCATCCCCTGGTGCATCGGCGGACTGTTCTTTGCAGGCACGCTGGGAGTATCGGTCGCCGAATTCACCCCATACTATTTCGTCGGCGCCGGTACGCTGATCTTTACGTTTATCAGCGCTGCGACCGGCCTCGGGGTGAAATACGCGAAGAAGGCAGCGTGAGCCGACAGAAATAGAAGAATTGCGGGCGAATTGTAGTAGACAATATGACATTACAGGTTTATAATAATTAAATAATGAAATTATTATGCCTTTTTTGCGACCGGTCAACCCCGGAAGAAAGGACAAAAGTCATGAGAAACAAGCATTCACTACTGATCCGCGCGCTAACGCTCGTCCTTTGTGTCGTGCTTATCCTGCCCGGCCTGGCGTTCGCGGACGATGCCGAAGAAGACGACGGTTTTGATGTGTCGGGCTCCAAGGAGGCGTCGCCGATCGAGCTGGAGGGAGACAACAGAACGACGACAGTCAAACTTTCACTTCCCGCAGGCGAGTACCAGAACAAGATCGACATCGTATTCGCCATGGACAGTTCCTCGTCTGCCCAGAACAGCGAGGTGTTCAAGGAAAGTGTGAACGAACTGTTCGACAGCATCATCGAGAACAACCCCAATATTGAGCTCAAGGTCGGCGTTATCCGCTTCCGCGGGCGCGCGCATGATGCGGTCGCGTATCTCTCGGACAACACATATAAAGAACTTGTGCTTTACGATGACGAGAGCAAGTCTTTTATCGAAGGCGCTCTTAACATGACAGAGGCTGATATCAAAGCCGCATTCGGCAGCGGCAGCAACACTCACGGCGGCATAGATATCGCCAATGAATGGCTGAAGGCCGATGAAGACGTGCCGGACGATCATAAATACGTCGTGTTGCTGACCGACGGCAAGACGTACATCTGGAACAACGATGATCACGAGCCGACGACGATTTACGCCCAGTGGTACAGGAGCAACACATGGGCTATGCAGAACAGCGGAAAGCCTGCAGTTGCGCAGAGTTTCTCCTACAACAAATACGCGTATTCCGTGGACGTGCTCGATCCAAGTGGTCTCAGCAATATCTTCGTCTTCAAGGGAGATGAAAATAACACACCGTATGAGCAGCTCTATAACAGCACGAGCGAAGAACTTACCGGCGTCAGCCCCTGGGATGAACCGTGCAGATACGCCGACGACAAGACTGCAGTCCCCGACGGTACGGTGGTGAAGCATACGGTGACGAACGGAGCGGATCTGTTCGGATCCAACACCGCGACCTATGGCAAAAGAGGAGACTATCAGTACTATTTCGAATACACACCAAACGATGCATGGAAAGGCGTGACGTATCTGGAGGCCAATCCGTTTGAAGTGATCGATAACGGTGACGGGACATACACCTTCAATACTGAAAAGATCAACCCCAATTACTATCAGTATCACGTGGACAATCTGCAGAAGGGTATGTACAAAGCAGGCCACCTCTGGGCCGAGATGGGCGAGAAGTACAACTGCGGAGTCATCACTTATTCCGGCGGGTCAACCGACACCGCGCTCAGCACGATACGTCCTTCGTTCTTGGAATGGCTGCATGAGAATACCAAGTTCAGCGCGGAAATCACCAAAGACGATGATGTCGAAGAACTTTTCGAGGGCATCGACAACTCCATCCGCTATATGGTCGCGAGCGGCGTCGTAACGGATAAGATCACCGAAGAGTTCGACCTGGTGATCCCGGAAGACGGCTCTTCTCCTTTCACCATGACGCTGGCGGGCGAGACCCTCACCTCCGCCCCTGCCGGTGACAACAAATGGGTATTCGGCGAAGCCAACGATGACGGAGTTTATCCGTATGTGGTCGAATACGATCCGAGTACCAATTCCTTCGAGTGGACTCTGAACGTACCTGTAGAGAATACGCGTCAGGTTACGCTGAGCTACG
>JAFRVY010000094.1 GCA_017438285.1 Bacillota bacterium | reverse complement strand
AGGGGCAGATAGTGAAAGAACAGCGATAAAATGCTCAGAATTACATCAAAGTTACACTGACGCGCAATCCTCTCCGCCTGCCCTGCCTACCCCAACGCCAAAGGAGGCGCCACTCTCGTGACGCCTCCTTCTGCAAAGAACTTATATACTCTATTTGTCCGGCCTAAGAGGCCGTAACGGTTTGGCTTAGATCATTGCATCTACTGCATCCAGTACCTTGTCAACCTTAGCCATTTCTTCAACCAGCTGCTCTTCTGTGATGATGAGCGGTGGAGTTACTACGAACATGTTCTCGTGTGAATATGTCCAGAATCCGTCAGCCTTCAGCATGCCGATGATCTTAGGCATAATGCCTTCTGGGTCCTTGCCGAACGGTACCAGCGGCTCTCTGGTTTCCTTATCCTTAACGAGCTCGATTGCTGAGAACAGACCGATGTGTCTAACCTGTCCTACGCAAGCGTGCTTGTCTACATAACCGTCGAGGATCTCAGCCAGCTTAGCGCTTACAGGCTTCATCTTGTTCTCGATGTCGAGATCCTGGTATTCCTTGATTGTAGCTACTGCAGCTGCGCAGCCCATTGGATGAGCTGAGTAAGTCAGTCCGCAACCCATTACTGTGTTGTCGAAGTGCTCAGCGATCTTAGGTGATACAACAGCGCCGCCGATAGGAACATAACCGCAAGTTACGCCCTTAGCGAATGTGATCATGTCTGGCTGATATTAGAAGTTCATGTAAGCGAATGCCTTACCAGTTCTGAACCATCCAGCCATAACTTCGTCTGCAACCATGAGGATTTCATACTTGTCGCAGAGAGCTCTTACGCCCTGATACCACTTCTTAGGAGCGATCAGAACGCCGTTTGAACCTACTACTGATTCGAGCCAGATTGCTGCGATCTGTTCAGGTCCCTCATACAGGATCTGGTTTTCCAGCAGTTCGAGGTAGAAGTCAGCTACGTCGTCTTCGTTTTCGAACTTGCAAGCCTTAGGTGCTCTGTAAGCATAAGGTCCGTCATACTTAACGAATCCAGGGCCGCCCGGCTCGTTGAAGAAGTGTCTTGGTTCACCGGTCAGCATACCAGCGCCAGCGGATGAACCGTGATAGCATCTGTACTGTGAGAAGATCTTCCACTTACCAGTGTACTGACGAGCGATCTTGATAGCATTCTCGTTAGCTTCTGCACCGGCGTTAGTGAAGAATACCTTTGATCCTTCAGGGAATCCTGAGATCTTAACAACTGCTTCAGCAGCGTCTGATCTGCAATCCATAGCGAAAGCAGGTCCCATGAACGGAATCTTCTGAGCCTGTTCGATGATAGCGTCAACGATAGCCTTGTCGCCATGTCCCAGGTTTGAGTTTACCAACTGTGATGACATGTCGGCATACTTCTTGCCGTCTTCATCCCAGAAGTAAATTCCTTCAGCCTTGGTAACAACGATAGGGTCCAGTTTGCCCTGTGCTGACCATGAGTGAAGATTGTACTTTAAATCTTTATCTTTTATTGCTGACATTTTAATTCTCCTTTACTACAAATCAGAATGACTATGCGTCAACCTTAGCGATTACTGCTGCATCGATGAAGTCTTCAACCTTTTCAGGCTTCCAGTTAGGAACTCTTTCTGATACATAAGTGTAGTTGAGCAGGTCTTTGTAAGTAGCGTTGTGGGAAACACTGTTGCCGCCCCAAGTTCCGCAACCCAGAGTCATGGATACAGGGAATCCAGTATCCCAACCACCTGAGTTAGTCAGGCACTGTGGCTGGTTAACAGCGATCTTAGTTACAGGCAGAACCTGAGCGATTGCGTCAACGTCAGCTGGGTCGTTAGTGTGGATACCAGCACTGTGGCCCTTGCCCTGATAGTTCAGGATGTCCTGAATACGATCGATTGCAGCATCCAGATCCTTAACAACCTGTACGCCGGATACCGGTGACAGCTTTTCGCCTGCGAATGGGTGATCAAGGCCAGCGCCTTCTTCCATAGCCATGATGCATCTAGTTCCAGCAGGAACTGGGATACCAGCCAGCTTACCGATAGTTTCGCAGTTCTGAGCTACGATAGCTCTGTTCAGTACGTGGTCGTTAGGAGTGTTCGGCCACATAGTAACCTTAAGCTTTTCAGCTTCTTCCGGAGTGCACATGTAAGCGCCGTGAGCCTTCATTGCTTCTACGAATTCATCGAAGCATGATTCGAATACGAGAATGTTGTTCTCAGTTGAGCATGAAGTAGCGTTATCGAATGCCTTTGACTTGCAGATCATCTCAGCAACGTCGTCCATAGGAGTCTTGCCTGTTACGATTGAGCAGCAGTTACCAACGCCTACGCCGATAGCTGGAGTACCGGATGAATAAGCAGTTTCAACCAGTGCTTCGCCGCCAGTTGCCAGGATGAAGTCGCACTGCTTCATCAGTTCCTGTGAAGTTTCGAGGTTTACGTGTTCAGCATCGCAAGTCTGTACCAGATCTTCTGGATATCCAAGCTTCTTCAGTGTAGCTCTGATTTCAGCAACGATTTCAACGTTCAGCTTCTTGCACTTAGGGTGTGGAGCCAGGATGATAGCATTTCTGGTCTTCAGAGCCATGTTTGACTTAACGATAGGAGTTGCTTCGCCGTTTGTTACAGGCATGATACCTGCTACAACGCCCATTGGCTTGGCATAAGCTGTGATTCCAGGGCCGCCTGATGGAGCATCGTCAACCTTACCGACTGACTTCTTGTCCTTCATCATGAGGTAGGAACCCCAAACTTTACCATAAATTTTGCCAACCTTATCTTCAGCAATACCCATGCCGGATTCTTCTACCAGCATTTCAGCAAACTTCTGTGCCTTTTCTGGCTTAGTAAGGTTGTAAGTAACTGCAGCAGTGATCAGGTCAACGTCTTCCTGAGTGAATTTCTCAGCAACTGCCTGAGCAACCTTAGCTTTTTCTACTAATCCTGCAATGTACTTTGCTGCTTCTTCTCTTCTAGCAGCTCTTTCTTCTGGTGTTGATGCCATTTTAAAATATCCTCCTTTAAAGAAATAACTTTAATTAAAAGACTTTAATTAGTAACGAATTGTGGTGCAACATTCTGTCGCGACCTAATATTATGCATTATGCGTGCCAAATGAGGAGGACTGCCGAAATAAACCCGTAAAAAAGAGCGGGAGAACCTCAAACCTGTGGAGTTTCAACGTTTCGGCCAACACTGCAATTTCTTGCGGGAGCGAGCCCCAAATATTAATAAAAAAACAAAAGTGATACAAATATGTATCACTTTTTGACAATCCGTTAAAAACTTTCAAAAATCCGTTGAAATCAATGGTTTTGAATAGATGATACAAATATGTATCACTGATACAAAAGTGTATCACATCTTACCGTTATCCGTCGCAAGCCCGTATTTATTCAGCTTTCTGACGATAGTCGGCTGACTGACCTGCAGCACTCTGGCGATGGCACGGGTAGACTTATAGTTGTCGACCGCCTGCTCGAGAATCTCTTTCTCCGCCTTTTCCATGGCGGCGGCCAGAGACAGGTCGACGGAGATCGCCGTGTTCTCGCTGGCATCGTGCTTGATGAACCCGAAGATGTCGTCCGCACTGATGACGTCGTGAGACGTGGTGATGATCAGACGCTCTACGATGTTCTGCAGTTCCCGGATATTACCAGGCCACGGGTACTTGATCAGGATCGACAGGGCATCGGAACTGATGGTCTTGTTTTCGTTCAGATTCCTGTTGCATCTTGCCAGGTTCAGCTGGATGAGCGGCAGGATGTCCTCGTGACGCTCGCGAAGCGGCGGAACATTGATCGGCACAACGTTGAGTCTGTAATAGAGGTCCTCACGGAACAGGCCTTCCTTGACCAACGATTCCAGGTCTTTGTTCGTCGCCGATATGATGCGGACGTCGATCGGTATTGCTTCGGTAGAGCCGACCGGCGTGATCTGCCTCTCCTGAATGACCTGCAAAAGCTTGACCTGCAGATTCAGCGGCAGTTCCGAGATCTCGTCCAGGAATATGGTTCCGTTCTGGGCCGCTTCGAAAAGCCCTTTCTTGCCGCCGGATCTGGATCCGGTGAATGCGCCGGCAACGTAACCGAAGAGTTCTGACTCGATCAGATTCTCCGGAATCGCGCCGCAGTTGACCGTGATGAAAGGTTCTTTCCATCGGTTTCCCTCATCATGCAAAGTCTTGGCGATCAGGCCTTTGCCCACGCCGGACTCGCCGGTGATCAGCACTGTCGTGTTAACAGGCGCCAGTCTCTTTGCCAGCGTCATCACATTGTGCATCGCTTCGCTGCTGGCAATGATCCGCTTGCTGTCAAAATCCTGCATCTGCATGTTTTTGATCTGCTTCGCGTTGAGCAGGGCGGTGGCGGCGTTGAACTTTTCGCTCGTCCTCGACAGCTGCGTGATGTCTCTCGATGTTGTGATGATCATCGAGATCTGACGCGGCGTTTTATTCGGAACGAAAACCGGAGTTCCGGTCGTCAGCAGCATCCTGCCCAGATTGTTTTTATGTATAATGGTAACCTCACGTTTTTCCTCGAGGACACGTCTGGTGACTGACGGCGTGAAGATGCCGTCTTTCTCCAATTCCTCTACGGTTCTGCCCTCTATCTCTTCGGCATTGATGTTGTAGAATTCTTCGCAGGCATCGTTGCACCAGAGGCAAACGCCGTTGGCGTCGTCGATAAAGACCGCGTCGGTGATTCCCTCGAGAATAGGGAGCAGTTCCTTGATTGTGATGGTGTTGTCAGTTTTGATCATGTTGTGATTCCTTTCGGCGCTCAGCCTCTTCCGTATTTCGGAATGCGAAGAGGCGCTGGCCCAGATAGTTGAATCCGGTGAACAGGCACATGCCTACGAACATGGCAACGTTCTCCTGGAGCCTTTGCGAGCCGGGCATGAAGTGAAGCACGAGCGGCTTGGCGATTCCGTAGGCCAGCAGGTAGCAGACGGCGATGTTGATCACAAACCGGAACGCGCTGCCCAGCATGTCGCCCTTGTGCCGGAACGTGTAATACTTGTTGAGAAAGTAACTCAGGATACTTCCCACAACGTAATTGGCAGCCGAGGACACCCAGTAGGAGCATCCGAACAGATTATACAATCCGAACATGACGCCGCAGCCGACGATCGTGTTGATGATGCCGACGATGATGAATCTGCCAAGTTTTCGATCTACGTACTTGATTGCCATAATCCTCTCACTGTTTCGTGCGTATCGCCTGCGCCTGTGTCTCTCGCACCTGCATTCGTTGCGCCCGCGCGGCTACAGGCTTTTGCGATACAATTATGTATCGCTTTGATTATACTGTATCGCCGCTGCGATTTCAATCATTACCGATCAAAAACTCACCGCCCGTTAAACCGGGATTTGCTGAGGTGCCTAGCCTAAAACTGCTGGATGCAGCCGGGGTTTTCTCACTCTTTAACCCAAACCTTGTAATCAGTTGACCTGTTGGTTATTATTTCATAGATTTTGTTTTCTTCGTTAACCATTATCGGGATAAAATGGATAGGTTTGGTTAACTTTTGTCCCTTGAGGCGTTGTCTGATT
>JAFRVY010000093.1 GCA_017438285.1 Bacillota bacterium | reverse complement strand
CTTGTTCGCGTCGTTGTACTTGTATTCGAGGTTGTCGTTCGAGACGCGGATGAAGAGCGAGAAGTGGTCATTGTCGGAGATGATGAGGGAGACCCAGTCGGTCGCCGGGTATTCGAGCTCGCCCGCAACGAATTCCACGGTGTAGGTATCGCCGTTCACGACGTCCACGAGCTCATCCGGCAGGTAGTTGCGCACGGAGTCGAGGTGGAACGATTTGTCGGTCCAGTAGTTCGTATCGTTGAGCTCGACCTCGAAGTCGAGGCCGTTGCCGGAGCAGTCCTTCCAGACCTTGGCTTCCTTGTCCTGGCTGCCGTTCTGGTTGTTCGCGCCGTCGTAATACGCGACGAGGCCGTCACGCACGATGTCGCCGGAAGTAGCGGGAGCAGAGGAAGCGCCCGGTGCGCCATACCAGATGATGTCGATGTTCGGCGTCTTGTGGGTGTCACTGTAATCGGCAGGGGCCGCGATCCGCAGGGTCTGGGTACCTGCAGGAACGCCCGCGAAGCTCACGGAGACCTTGTCGAAGGTCTGGAAATTGCCGGTGTTCGGGCAGGTAACCTGCTTCGTTTCTCCGTTAAAGGTCACATCCATATAACGGTCGTCCTTGGCGGCGTACAGGAAAGTGAACTCCACATCCCCTTCGCCGGCAACGGAAATATCGAAGTCGTACCATGTTCCGACCGGATCCACGCCGTCCAGAGGCTTGAGCGAGAGAGCGGTCTTGATATTGGGATCCTCGTGATTATACTGAAGTTCCTCGTTGGTGTTGTCGCCGCATTCCTTGTAGTCGAACGCAAGGATCTCGGTCAGACCGGAATATGCGGCAGGTGCGTCACCGCCCTCGAGGGTGAGGTTGCCGTAGAGCATCGTGCCCTGCCATGCGTTGTTCACATCGTCGCTCCAGCCGTATGCGCCGGACCGCGACGTGTCACCGGACGCTTGGTCGTTGACCTGAATGTCAAAGCCAATGGTCTGGCCTGCGGTGAACTTTGTCTCAAATTCTTCAAGGAGAATCTGCGCCTCGTAAACATAACCGTTGTCCGAGGTCGTCAAAGCAACGGTCGCCGCGTCCATCAGACATGCCTGTCCGTTCGGCGAGCCGTCGTAAGTCAGATAATTCTCGTCGTCGGCGCACATGGCAAAGTACGCCTGATAATTGTCTTCAAAACCTGCTGTTTTCAGATTCATCAGGTCGAAATACACCTCCATGCCATCGCCGACGGAGGGACCGCCGTTGAAGTTGTGATCGGAGTCGTTGACCTCAATCAGAACGTACAGAGCGTCCGGCTGCCACATGGCGCGGAATTGGGAGGTGATTCCGGTATCGCGGCCATCTTTCAGGCGGTCGATCGGATACACGGGGGCGTCCGCCCAGATCGCGTCGATTTCGCCGTCAATCACTGGCGTGCCCTGAATGGCGATACCCGCCGGAGTATCGTCGTCCGCCGCAGCTGCGGGAACGATGAACAGCGAAAGCGTGATTGCGATGACCACAAGGAGGGAGAGTGCTTTTTTCATGGTTCTGGATCCTTTCTTTGTTTGGTGTTTGTGCAGGATTTTACTTGTTGGAAGCATCTGGGTATTATTATATCATCTCCGGAAGGTGTTTTCAAGAGATATCGGAAAATCCCTGCGAAAGGATGACAGTGCCAGAAGTACAAAAGTACTGTGGTTCGTTCGGCTTTCTGTTAATTAATAAATCAAAGATTTCCGTGGAAGGGTGCATAAATCTCTCATAGCATTCACATGATAGATTGAAGGGGACACCCATCCAAGTTTCACGCCGCCATACCCACAATGGACGGCCCGAAAAACTAACTGATAGAATAGAAAATACCTCTTGCAGGGATCGGATTGATATGCTATAATGAAGTAAAGAACTCTGCTTGTGCAGATCCTATGGGGCTTCACCGTGAAAAAAGCATTCCACATCCTGCTCATATTGATGCTTCTCCTGCCTATCGTTGTATCGTGTGGGGAGAGCAAAGAGAACAAAGACCCTTCGCCTGCTGGCGATACGACAATCACACCGTCGGTCGAGCCTGGCACATCTGAAGAAACCGAACAGGAGGATACACTTCTGTCTGATGGGCTGCCGGATACCGATTTTGGCGGATACGAATTTCGTGTAGCCTATGGTTCTGATGACGTCAATTACAGCGTCGCAGAAGACTACACAGGCACGCCCGTCGTCGATGCGGTTCGCGACTCGACACTTTATCTTGAAAACCGCTTCAACATTCATGTGACCCCGATCCTTTACGAGAACAGCCGAACACCCTATACGGCTTCCATCACGGCGGGAGATGATGCCTTCGACATCATGTTTGCCGCCGACTGGGCTGCCTATCCGATGGCAAAGGACGGTTTGTTTGCTGATATGTTCACCGTCGAGCAGTTCGATTTCTCGAAACCCTGGTGGCCCTCCATCATGCTCGAAAATCTCTCTGTCTGCGGATCGATGTATTGCTCGTCCAATTACATCTCTTACATGGGATTGGACTGGACACGTGCCCTTTTTATCAACAAGGATTACGCCGATCGGTTGAATCTTCCTCTCCCTTATGATATAGTTAGGGAAGGTGCATGGACCCTTGATGCGATGATTGCATATGTGACAGGAGCATCATCTGATCTGAACGGTGACGGCCGTATCGACGCCAGCGATGAGGTGGGCTTTGTGACCGGCTCACAGACATGGTATTGCCTCCAAGAGGCAGTCGATATCCCGGTATACCGCCGTGATGCGGATAATGTACCATACCTCGATTTTGACATAGAGCGGGTAGATACGTATGTGAACAAAATGCGCAGCCTGATTTCTTCCCCCGATTTTCTGAACCCAGGCGATTTCTTCGGTGCAGGCGTATTTCAAGCTGGAAAGGCTCTCCTGTGCTACGGTCAGCTTGCGAATGCATACGCCTCTTTCCGTGAAACAGACTTTTCCTATGGATTCCTCCCGTCTCCGAAATTTGATGAATCCCAAAAGAGTTATATCAATTGCTGCACGGACCGTCCGTGGGCTATCCCGATCACAGTCACGGGAGACCAACTCGATCTCGTAGGGACGATCTGTGAGGCCCATTCTTGTCATAACTATCAGAATGTCCTGCCCGTGTATTTTGAAATGACTATGAAGTCTCGGCTGGCGGACGCACCAGACGACGCTGAAATGCTTCAGATCATCGCAGACACGCGCACAACTTCGTTCAGCTTCGCTTATGAATTACCATATAAGAACATCCTTGGTGATCTCGGGAATCTTATACCAGCATTCCTTCCTGGAATAGTCGGGTGCTTTGTCAGCTTTCATACTCGTTCTCCTTTTCTCTTTTTCAGAATATAAAATACTTCGTCAGCGGATTTATTTTGTTGTACTGCTTTGTAGACGGTTCTTACGAGTTCTTCTCGCGTTCGGCCACGATATCTAAGAGGTAGCTGGGGGTAAAGTACTTGTCCATGAACTGATAGTAGCCAACTATGGGGAGCACCGCCTTATACTGCTCAGATAGAAGCCCATGTACGATATGCACGTTACCCGGGTCGCCGCCAAAAGCGGAGATGTTCTCGTGCACCCACCGAAGCGCATAGCCTGG
>JAFRVY010000092.1 GCA_017438285.1 Bacillota bacterium | reverse complement strand
TTCAGGGAATAGAAACACCGGAGGATCTGCCCGAGGAGTTTTGGCGTTGGCTCAACGAAAGTGAACTGGAAAGGGATCTGGAAGACCACGGCAACAAGAAACTATTTGCGAAGGAACTGGAAGAACTGCTCAAGATGTTTGAAGAGAGAATCAAAGAGCAGAAGGAAAAGCACGACGGCGGCAGTTACTGGATCGGAACCGGCGGCACCTCACCGATGGGCCGCGGCGGCTATCATCCGAGCGGCATCAGAGTCGGCGGCGAAGGGCGTCACAGGACCGCCCTGCAGGTGGCCGGAGAGCGAAACTTCAAGGACTTCAGAGAAGACACGATCCTGGACATCAGGCAGTTTCAGATGGCATTCCGTAAGCTGCGCCAGTATTCATCCCGCGTGGAAGGCGAAGAGAAGGAACTGGACATCGACAAGACCATCGACGAGACCTGCGACAAAGGCGGAATGCTGAGCCTGGCGTACGAGAAACCGCGAAAGAACATGGTCAAGGTTTTGCTGCTCATCGACTCGGAAGGGTCCATGCTGCCGTACAGCAAGCTTTGCAACAGGCTGTTCCAGGCGGTCAGCAGGTCGAACCACTTCAAGGACCTGAAGATCTATTATTTCCACAATGCGATCTACGACAATCTCTATACGACGCCGCACTGCAAGATGCGGGATTCGGTAGAGACGGACTGGGTCTTCAACCGGCTGGATGCGGAATACAAAGTCATCTTCGTCGGTGACGCGGCCATGGCGCCGAGCGAGCTGTACAGACCGGGCGGCAACGCGATCATCGGACTGTATAACCGCGAGACGGGCATGGAGTGGTTCCAGAAGTTCAAGAGACGTTTCAAGAAACAGATCTGGCTCAACCCGATTCCGGAAGAGGATTGGGAGTGGGCCTACGGATCGAGAACGATCCAGGATATCAAAGAAGTATTCCCGATGTTTGAACTGACCCTTAGCGGGCTGGAAGCGGGCATCAAGAAACTTCTCGTTAAATAGGATGGCAGACAAAGGATTCATATGGGAAAGATTTTGTTGACCGGCGGGACCGGATTTATCGGATCCCACACGGCAGTGAAGGTAATTGAATCAGGATATGACGTCGTCATTGCAGATGATCTGTCCAACAGCGACGCATCCGTCAAAGGACGCATTGAGCGCATTACCGGTAAAGGCGTGAGCTTTTATCAGGTCGATGTTGCGGACAGCGCCGCGATGGAGGAGATTTTTGACGCCCATGAAATCGACGCTGTCATTCACTTCGCCGGATACAAGGCGGTGGGAGAGTCCGTTGTCAGACCTCTCGCATATTACCGCAACAATCTGGATACAGCGCTGACATTGCTGGAGACCATGCAAAGGCACGGCTGCAAAAGCTTCATCTTCAGTTCTTCGGCGACGGTCTACAGCCCGGCGAACGATGTGCCGTTCACGGAAGAGTCGGAGGATCTGGGCTGCACCAATCCGTACGGCTGGACCAAGTTCATGATCGAGCAGATCCTGAAGGATGTGTGCAAGGCCGATCCGGAGATGTCCGTGGTGCTTTTGCGGTATTTCAATCCCATCGGTGCCCATGCATCAGGGCTGATCGGTGAAAATCCGAGCGGCGTCCCGAACAACCTCATGCCGTACATCACGCAGGTGGCGCAGGGGATACGGCCGCATTTGAACGTGTTCGGAGACGACTATCCGACCCACGACGGTACGGGCGTCAGAGACTACATCCACGTGGTCGACCTGGCGGCGGGACATGTAGCTGCGCTGGAATACTGTACAGCCCACAAAGGCTGCGAGGTGTTCAATCTGGGAACCGGACAGGGTTACAGCGTACTCGACCTTGTGAAGACCTTTGAGAGGGTCAATGGCGTGGAAATTCCATACGAGATCACGGACCGCAGAGCAGGGGACATTGCCGTCAGCTATGCCGACGTGAGCAAGGCCCGTGAGGTCCTCGGCTGGAAAGCGGAAAAAGGCATCGAAGATATGTGCCGCGATGCGTGGCGCTGGCAGCAGTCGTTGTAGCAGAAACAGAAAATTTGTTCGCAAACAAATGTTTACATTTGATTTTGAGTGTGCTATCATATGATTAGGTGAAAGCACACTTTTTGATTGAAGGGATGAAGATATGTTAAAAGAACGTGAAAAGAAAATACTTGATTTCATGAAGGCGGAGATCCGTGAGAAGGGATATCCACCGACAGTCAGAGAAATCTGCGCAGCCATCGGAATCAAATCCACATCGACTGCGCACAAGGATATAGCGAGCCTTGAAGCACAGGGCTATCTTAAGAAAGACCCGGCAAGACCGAGGGCTCTGCTTGTTGTTGATGATGATTTCAACCAGCAGGCTGCGGTCAAATCCGCATCCGGTCTTGGTTTTGCTGACGGCGTAGAGCATACTGCCGTCGTTGAGATCCCTGTCGTCGGCAGAATCGCAGCGGGTACGCCGATCCTGGCGGAACAGAATATTGAAGACAGCTTCCCGGTACCGGCAAGATTCGTCGGGAGCGGAACGACCTTCATGCTCACCGTAAGAGGGGAGAGTATGATTGAGGCCGGCATTATGGACGGCGACTACATTCTCGTAGAGCAGTGCGAGACGGCACGAAACGGAGATATCGTCGTTGCTATGGTCGACGGTTTCGAGAGCGAAGCTACCGTGAAAACTTTCTACAGAGAGGCTGACCACATCAGACTTCAGCCGGAGAATTCATCCATGAGCCCGATCATCGTCAAGGACGTCAAGATCCTCGGCAAGGTCAAGGGAGTCTTCAGATACTTCTAAGGCAGCGCAGATTTATGAAACACGTTTAACATATTGCTTGATAATAACAATAAAAGACCGGTTCTTGCGAACCGGTCTTTTGTTTGTTGGTTTGTGATCTTCAGATTTAGATCATTGCATCTACTGCATCCAGAACCTTGTCGACCTTGGCCATTTCTTCTTCCAGCTGCTCTTCTGTGATGATGAGCGGTGGAGTTACTACGAACATGTTCTCGTGTGAATATGTCCAGAAGCCGTCAGCCTTCAGCATTCCGATGATCTTAGGCATGATGCCTTCAGGATCCTTGCCGAAAGGTACCAGTGGTTCTCTGGTAGCCTTATCCTTAACGAGCTCGATTGCTGAGAAGAGACCGATGTGTCTTACTTCACCTACGCAAGGGTGCTTGTCTACATAACCATCGAGGATGTCAGCCAGCTTCTTGCTTGTAGCTTTCATCTTGTTTTCGATGTCGAGATCCTGGTACTGCTTGATTGTTGCTACTGCAGCAGCGCATCCCATTGGATGAGCTGAGTAAGTAAGTCCGCAACCCATTACAGTGTTGTCGAAGTGCTTAGCAATTGCAGGAGTTACAACAGCACCGCCGATAGGAACATAACCGCAGGTTACGCCCTTAGCGAATGTGATCATGTCTGGCTGATAATCGAAGTTCATGTAAGCGAATGGCTTACCAGTTCTGAACCATCCAGCCATAACTTCGTCAGCTACCATCAGGATTTCATACTTGTCGCAGAGAGCTCTTACGCCCTGATACCACTTCTTAGGAGCGATCAGGATACCGTTTGAACCTACTACTGATTCGAGCCAGATTGCTGCGATCTGTTCAGGTCCTTCGTACAGGATCTGGT
>JAFRVY010000009.1 GCA_017438285.1 Bacillota bacterium | reverse complement strand
GGATTTGAAGATGCAAAAGCCCCGATCATTGCGGACGATATGGTGGAACAAGGTTCCGGACCATTTACGGGCAACTATTTCAGAACCTATAATGCTGGGCCGGAAACAGATGGCCCACGCGGCACGAACATAACGGCTATTACAAATGATCCGGACAAACCGGCCTTTGCCGCAAACCTGGCTTACCACATGAATCATGAGGCCAGCGAGCTGTGGGGAATCTACAGACCTGCTGAAGCGGCAGACGACGGGGAAATCGTCACACCGAAGATCACACCGCTCTCATATGGCGGCGAAGACTGCAAGGCTCCGGTCATGGCGGAATTCAAATACGGCGATACGGACTATAAGACCTACGTATATCCGGGCCCATGTAAGCTTCCGGGCAATGAAAACTTCGGAGAGGACCTGGCCTTCTGGCAGCTTGGTGAAGAGGGAACCGTTGTATACTCCATCGGATATGAATTCGTTGATGTGCTTACGGATACGCTCTTTGTCGGTGTTGCATCGCCTGAAGGCTGTGTTGCACTGCTCTACGGAGAAGATGCCGGAGGCAACAAAACAGGAATTACCTGCTACAAAGACCTAAATGATGCACTGGCTGCAGCTGCGGCGACAGAGCTTGAGAATCCTCATCTCGATATCGTAGGCGACTGCGCTATGGACAGCGGAACATTTACAGTCAAGGCAGATATGGTCATGACGGTATGTGACGGCACTGTATTTACCCTGAAGCGCCCTGCAGCGATCAATAACAAGGGAACCTTCACCTGTGCCGAAGGAGCAACGTTCCACAAACGCGGAACGATGAACAATACCGGCACCATCAATGTAGACGGCACATTCTGGAACTACGGAAGCAAACTGACAAACAGCGGTGAGGGAACCATAAAGAACAGAACGGATATCAAGTGTAAGCCTCATTTGATGGGCGAGTGGCAGAGTGCAACTCAGCCAAATGAAGACGGAACCTGGACGAACACCGCGACCTGTGAGGTATGTACGAATACCATCGAGGAGAAGGTCGATCCGAATCCGGAAGCAGATGCAATCGATTATATAGAAGTGTACCGTTATCCAACGAAGGCTGAATATCAGACCGGTGACAATTTCGATACCAGAGGACTGATGGTATCGGCTGTCCTGAAGAGCGGTCTGAGGGCTAAGATCACGGGATACGACATGACGATCAGCGACGGCACATCGGAACCTGCAGTGATCGTTGACGGCGATGTCCTCAACAAACACGGCGCGATGCAGATCACGGTGAACTATGAGGGATTCACATGCAGCTTCCCGATCGTGGTCAGATCGCCAATTACCGGAATCGCCATTGCGGACGGCGAGAGAGAAGTTGCTGTAAATGAACATATACAGCTTGAGACAATTATCACGCCGGAGGGAGTTCAGGCTGATGTCCAATGGACGTCCGACAATGAAACTGTTGCTACAGTCGATGAGAACGGTCTTGTGACCGGCCATGCAGGAGGACAGGCAAGAATCACTGCGAGCGTCGATGACATGAGTGCTTCAGTCACGATCACAGTCCACGAGGCGGCTACAAGTCTCGAACTGGATGCATACGAGATCTTCATTCCAAAGGATGGAAACGGACTGGTTGCTGCAAGAGTAGCTCCGGCTACTGCCGACGGCGAAGTCACATGGACCGCTTCGGATCCGTCTGTTGCAGGTATCATTGTCACGGATCCACAGACCGGCGAGACGAGTGTAGTCGATTCTGCGACAACAAAGCTCTCACAGGGCAACGCATCTGAGGCAAGTTCATACATCGCTGTTGCAGGCGTTGGAGAGGGACAGGCCACGATCACCGCATCTGTCAAGGATGCCCGTGGTCTCACGATCCACAAAGACTGCACAGTCGATGTAAGTCAATCGGATTCGTCCATACGCATCCTATATGACGGACTGGTCGTTTCGGGTAAAACGGTCACCGTAGATGCATCAGAAGAGACCATCTACATGCGCGCGGAAAGCTCAGACGAGAATGACACAATTGACTGGAACTCCATAGACGACATTGAAGATCCGGTCATCTCTGTCAACGACAACGGCAAGATCGACCTGATTCGCTCCGGCTCAGCAGTCGTTCAAGTAACATCCGATACGACAGGAGTCAGTGACTACTGTATTCTGAACGTTGTAAGAATGCCGGCAAGTATTACGCTTTCCACAAATGATCTCTATATGGCGAAGGGAACCGTTAAGATGTTAACGGCGACCATGAGCCCTGAAAAGGTCGATGGATCAGTGAAGTGGAGCACTTCAGATGAAAGTGTCGCGAAGGTTACAAATGGCGGCGTCATCACCGGAGAAGGCGAAGGCGTAGCTATTATCACAGCGCAGTCCACAGCGGATCCGGATGTGATGGCCAAGTGTCAGGTAACAGTATTTGAACGAGAACTCACGATGACCCTTGATAAGGACACCTTCTACTATGACGGTAAGGATAAGGTTCCGCATATCACAATCACGAGCGGCAGCCAGATTCTCGCAGAGAACATCACAGAGTCGAATGACCGAGTCATGCTCGTATTTAAAGGCTCTGTAAGAGGACCTGGAAAGCATAACGTAACAGCAATCGGTCGTGATGAAGGTATGGGTATGGCAACCGCATCTTACAAGATTATCATCAAACCTACGAAGGTCAGAAAGCTTGTAGGCGAGAGCAAAGCCATTACAGTCAAGTGGAAGAAGAAAAAGAGGGGCGTCATTACAGGATATCAAGTTCAGATAGCCACGGATCAGGCATTCACAAAGAACAAGAAGACGAAGAAGATAAAGAAGGCCAAAATCAATAACGTAACATTCAAGAACCTCAAGGCTAACAAGAAGTACTATGTAAAGATGAGGTCATACAAGAAGATCGGCGCCACAAGTTACTACTCGAAGTGGTCAGAGATTGAGACCGTAAAGACGAAGAAATAAAACTTCAGACTAACACAATCCCCCGGAACATTCCGGGGGATTGTTATTTGTAGTATAATGAAACCATGAAGATCGCATTTCACACTTTAGGATGTAAAGTAAATCAATACGAATCGGAAGCCATGGCGCAGATGTTCCGCCAGCGCGGTCATGAGATCGTGGACGAGCGGGATTTTGCTGATGTGTATGTCATCAACACCTGCACGGTGACGGCTGTTGCGGACAAAAAGTCCCGCCAGTATATCCGCCGCATGAAGAAGGTCAATCCGGCCAGCATCATCGCGGTCACCGGCTGCTACGCGCAGATCCGGCCAGATGAGGTCGCCAGAATCGACGGCGTGGACATCGTGACCGGCACCAACGAAAAGCGTGCGCTCATCGACTGCGTTGAGACACGTGCAAAGGCTCAGGCAGAGGCAACATCTGCAGATGCCGACACAAACTGCCGGCTGTGTATTCATCCGTACGAGGAGCTCAATGACTTCGAGGACATGGGCATCGTTTCCAGCCGTGAGACCAGAACCCGCGCCTACATCAAGATCCAGGAGGGCTGCAACCGGTTCTGTTCCTACTGCGTGATTCCCTATGCCAGAGGTCCGGTCAGGAGCAGGTCTTTGGATGACATCATAGCAGAAGCAAAGGCTTTGATCGACGGCGGCTGTAAGGAACTGGGACTGACGGGGATCAACACGGCCCAATACGACATGGAGGGCCGCGACCTTTATGGTGCATCAGACAGCACCGCCGCGGCATCTGCAGACAGCACCGCCGCAGTGTCCGCAGACAGTACCGCCGCAATGTCCGCAGACAGCACCGCCGCGGAACTCTTCGGTGTCGAGAAAGCCATCGCTGTCATCAATGATCTGGAAGGGGACTTCCGGATCCGCCTGTCCAGTCTGGAACCGGCGGTCGTGGATTCTGACTACGTGAAGCGCCTGTTCAAATACGACAAACTCTGTCACCATCTGCACATGTCCGCCCAAAGCGGAAGCGACAACATCCTTGCTGCTATGAACCGGCCGTATACGTTGGACCAGTACTATGATATGGTCAATACGCTCTTTGAATTTGATGACTGCTACGGCATTTCCACGGATATCATCGTCGGATTTCCGGGAGAGAAGGAGTCGGATTTCCAGGAGAGCTGCAAGCTCGTTTCCGAGTGCAGCTTTTGCAGGACACATATCTTCAAGTATTCGAAACGTCCCCTCACAAAAGCTGCAGACATGAAAAACCAGGTTGCGCCGCAAGTCAAAGCAAGACGCGCAGACGAATTGGAGAAAGTTGCCGCGCAGGCGGCAGAAGGATTCTTCCATATCAACCTGGCAGCGGCACGCGATGGCAGGACCGAGAGAGTGCTGATCGAAGAGATCGTGCAAAAGCCGGACGGAGTATTCCTTATGGGATACACGGGCAACTACATCAGAACTTATATCGATATTGGTCCTGGCAATCCGTCGGGCATAGAACCTGGGAACGATTCGGATGGCGGGCTTTTGCTCGATCAGTTCGTGGAGGTGAAACTCACGGGAATAATGTATGATGGCATGAGTGCCGTTGTGGTATAATATTGGCAGAATCATAAGAAAGGAGCAGATCCTATGAGCGATTGTTTATTCTGCAAGATAGTAGAGGGAGAGATTCCTTCAAACAAAGTATATGAAGATGACAGGATTTTGTGCTTCCACGATGTGGACCCGCAGGCGCCTGTTCACGTTCTGATCATTCCGAAGAAGCACATTCCTTCGCTGGATGATCTGCAGGAGGAAGATGCGGACCTGATCAGCTACATCATGCTGAAGGTAAAGGATATCGCAGCTGACCTGGGCCTTGAGAACGGTTACAGACTGGTCAACAACTGCGGCGAAGACGGACTTCAGACTGTGAAGCATTTGCACTTCCATCTGGTCGGCGGACGCAAGCTGACATGGCCTCCGGGCTGATGGCGAGCAAAAGCCGGTTTGATGGAAACTTATTATTAAGGAATTGATGAAAGCACCGTGTGAAGCGGTGCTTTTTTGTACGCAAGCCGGAATTTGGCGAGTTCTACAAGCGGAAGTTCAAGCTGTTCTCCTGTGAAGTAAAATCCGACAATTATGATGGATTTAACACATAGTTTGTCGGGTTTATTTGAAAATACTTTGGTTGTTGGGGAACAATCCGACAAAAAAGATATATTTTCAAATGAATTTGTCGTATTTCGATCTTGGAAAGATTCCTTTGGGTCAAGTCCTAAAAGTGGTGTAAATTGCTCATCCTGCCAAATCGGTTATGCTGCATCGAGCAATGCCTGTTGAGTTGACGCTATCTCCTTAAGCTTAGGAATCAGTTTGATTTTTATCTGGTTGAATGTTTTCTCAGCAAAGAAACGTTTTTTCATAGACAGTTGATCATTGTACTCGATAGCTACTGCTCCCATAAGCCGCAGAATGGAGGCTGCGTTAGGGAATATTTGAATGACATCGGATCTGCGTTTGAACTCCCGATTGAGACGCTCGATCCAGTTGGAAGAGCGGAGATTCATTCGCATGAATCCGGGAAGCTGCATGACTGTCATCGCGTCTTCAAAGCCTTCATCCAAGACTCTGATAGCCTTGGCAACAACCGGTTCATAATCGCGTATGATATCGTCCCGGATGGCCCGCGCATCTTCGATGCTGGAGGCATTGAACATATTGCGCAGCTCCGTTTTCAGTCCTTCCTTGAAACGTGTTGGTGTTTCATTAAGGATATTACGCATATAGTGTACCTGACAACGTTGCCAGGCCGCATCCGGATAGGTCTTGGCTATGGCATGTAATATTGATTTGTGTGCATCGGATACTACCATATGTACGCCTGTAAGGCCTCTGCGTTTCAGATCCTTAAAGAACTCCTGCCATGAATAGTTGTCTTCCGTATCAAACACGTCAAAGCCGACGATTTCACGACATCCGTCGGAACTGATAGCCAAGGCTACAAGGAACGCCTTTGAAACGATTTTGTGATCCTCTCTGGCCTTGAAATATGTGGCATCGACCATGAGAAATGGTGCATCGTTCATATTTAGCGGTCTGTTTTTGAAAGCCGTTATCTCATCGTCCAGTTGCTTGCATAAGGTTGAGACTGTGGACTTCGAGAAAGACGTTCCGCATAAGGTCTCCACCACCTTCGAGACCTTACGGGTCGACACCCCGGCGATGACCATTTGGACCATTGTGGCGATAAGTGATGCTTCACTGCGTTGATAGTTTTCAAATACCATCGTATGGAATGGCTGGCTTCGATGCCGCGGCACTTCGAGTGTCAGAGAGCCGATCCTGGTATGGAGGATCCTCTCACGCGTCCCGTTTCGATAATCCAGACGCTCCTGCGTGCGTTCATGCATGGATGCCCCAAGCTGTTGCTCAGATTCGGCAAGCATAACTGCATTGAGGATCCGTTCGATCAAAAATTTGAAGGCATCATCGCGATCACCTGATAAAACTTGTAGCACTTCTTCGTGTGATAATGTAATATTAACTTGAGTCATGTTCAAACCTCCTGTTCATGTTTTGTGGTGATTACATTATACAGGATGAGCATGGCTCATTTTTTACAAATATGAATTTACACCATTATACGGACACAACT
>JAFRVY010000091.1 GCA_017438285.1 Bacillota bacterium | reverse complement strand
GTAAGCGTTCAACTCAGTAAAATAAAGCACTGGCAGGTGAACGAATTGTATAGAAGAGTTCGCGAAAAGGGGGGACATGATAATGAGCAAAAAGAGGAAGGGGAGCGTTCCTGTAGCCCCGCCCAAGCAGGAGAAGAGAATGGTCATTGACATGAATGAGATGAATCTGAAGAAGGAACATGCGGTTCCGGCGTTCAGAACAGGCAGACACATGACCGAAAAAGACAGACCTCGCAAGAAGAACTGGAAAAGAGAATACGAAAGAGGAAAAGAGCCGGGCAGGTATCGTGATGATATCAGTTTCGGCTCTTTTGATATGGCAGCTTTTGTGATAGAGTATAAACATCAAGGAAGGAAAAATGACATGAAGAAAAAAACAGTATTATTAATCGCTTTTGCCATATCATTTTTAATGGTACTGGCAGGATGCGGCAGCAGACCCGTGGACAAAGGTTGCATCAGCGCAAGAAGCCGCTGCAGGAGCAGGCAATATGGACGAATTTGATGTTCCCGCGCAACTCAAAATAAACGATCAGACATTTACTGATCCGGAATTCTCGCATCAGGACGGCGTGGCGCAGGCATATTATGAGAGCGGAGCAATAGGTGTTTCCGTAAGAAAAGCCTGCGGCATATACGGCGGACCGATGACTGACCGTGATCTGGAGAGTTTCCCGCAGCACTGGACACAGCAGGTTGGAGATGATGCGGATGACGTAGTAGATTGCTACGGCATGGAGAAGGGATCCGCCATAGTGATCCAGTGGGGCAATGAAGCGGAATTCTATACTGTTACCAGTCAGGGCCTTGGCGGCGAGGAATACGGCATGGATGAAACGACCATAGAATGGCTTGTGGATGAGATTGATTAAGGACAGGAGATTTAAGCGCATATGATCGACAAAAACAGATTACTTGCTATAACGGATGGAGTTGTTGCAATTGCAGCGACTATTATGGTACTGCAGCTTGTGGTTCCAAGTGAGATCAGTGCCGCTGCGGTTGCAGAACAATGGCCCACATTAATAGCATATATTATCAGTTTTGTTCAGGTATTTCTGGCCTGGCATGAACATCATGACAGCGTTGCCAACGCGATATATATCAATCACCGGATCTTTCTGGTGAATTGCCTGTGGCTGTTCTTCATCACACTTCTGCCGTTTTTCACAGGGTTGGTCGGACACTCCCAGGGAAGCCAGTTTGCGATGCTTTCATACATCCTGGTTCTCTTCCTGATACAACTGGTGATTACTGTAGAGAGCGGGATGCTGCAAAAGCTCAACGATTCGATCGTCCTTGATTATGAGGTGATTCGGGTCATCAGAATCATTTCTTTCATAGGATATGTGGTTGCAGCGGCCAGCACATTCATCAGACCGTTCTGGGGATTTGTCATCATCCTTGTTCTGAGTGCTTGCGAGATCGTGCTGATGTGCACGTACGATATAAAACTCGGTAAAAGACTAAAAAACCAAAGTAAGGAGGAATAAAAATGGCAACAGTATATGATTATACCGTTACAGACCGAGAAGGAAAGACTATCAGCCTTGCGGACTATAAGGGCAAGGTACTATTGATTGTTAATACTGCAACAGGGTGCGGATTCACACCGCATTACGATCCGCTGGAAGCCATGTACAAAGAGCTGAAGGATCAGGGCTTTGAGATCCTTGATTTCCCATGCAATCAGTTCGCAAATCAGGCGCCGGGGAGCGATGATGAGATTCATGAATTCTGCACGTTGAAATTCGGAACAGACTTCCCGCAGTTCGCGAAAATCGACGTGAATGGAGATACGGCAGACCCGCTGTTCGCATTTTTGGCGACAGAGAAGCCGTTTGAAGGATTTGGCAAGGGTCTGAAGAATGCTGCGCTGGAAAAGTTCGCAAGTGCGAATAACAAACAGTATGGCGACAAAGCTTATATCAAATGGAATTTCACGAAGTTCCTGGTTGACCGCGAGGGCAACGTCATTGCCAGATTCGAGCCAACTGTTGATATGGACGACGTCAAAAAAGCTGTTTGCGCAGCGCTTTAGATGTGTTGCTGCAAAAGGAGAGAAGATCCTATGAAATTTGGAGTTTTAAGAGATATCAAAAACGGTGAATTCCGCGTGATTGCGACTCCAACTGAAGTCAACGCATTGGTGGCTGACGGCAATGATGTCTACGTTGCGAGCGGAGCCGGTTACAAGGCAGGGTTCGAGGACGAAGATTATGCAAAAGCTGGCGGAATCATTGTTGAAACAAACGAAGAAATCTGGGCGACATGCGATTTTGTTGCCAAGGTAAAGGAAATCGAAGAGTGCGAATATGATCTGCTGCGTGAAGGACAGATCATATTCACGTGTATTCATCCGGCAGCTCATAAAGCTGAAGTGGATGTACTGCTGGAGAAAAAAGTCATCGCCTTTACGGCGGAAGACTCTCATCGCTTCGGATCACCGAACTGTGAGGCGGCAGGTAAGGCGGGTGCTTTCATGGGCCTTTGGGCTATGATGTCCAATAACGGCGGCAGCGGCAAATTCGCTTCCGGTCTTGCGGGAGCTCCCGGTGTCAGAGCCGTTGTCTGTGGTGCCGGTATCGTTGGCAAGGCTGCTATCGATGTTCTGTTCAATATGGGATGCCAGGTCACAGTCGCGGATATTAACATCGGAATTTTACGTGATATCAGCAGCAAGTACAACGGCAAAATCTCCACGGTTATTTGCAACCGCTACAACCTCCAGGAGATTCTGCCGACTACAGATTTGGTAATCAATTCCGTTCGCTGGCCGAAGGACGCTACCGAGTACATGATTGACCGTACAATGGTTGCATCAATGAAGCGGGGGTCTGTCATCTGCGATATCAGCAACGACTATGGCTGCATAGAGACGTTCCGTGAAACGACTCACGACGATCCTATTTACATAGAGGAAGGCGTGGTTCATTATTGTGTGAACAATATTCCGGGAGCCATTGCAGGATCTACGTCGGTATCTTATGCAGCATCTGTATTGCCGCATTTCCGCAATATCATTAATAACGGTGTTGCAGGCGCCTGTGTGAGAGATGGATTCCTTCGACGCAGCCTGACCGCATACCGCGGATACCTGACACATGAGGAAACGAGCGGCATCCAGAATCGTCCTTGGATTCCGCCGGAAAAGATTTTGCAGATTGAGGGACAAAAGCTCGATCCTGCACCGAAGACTACGGTCACAAGGTCAGAGAACTATTACGAGGACGTGTCGTTCGGCTGATTGCCCGAATGAGTGTGCGGTGTGATAATCCGAAATATCAACTGTAACCTGGTTGTTTTTTTTCTGACAGCGAGTATACTTATAGTGATAAATGAATAAAGACATCAAGGAGGGATCTAAATGAAGGAAAAGGCAAAAGAATTAACACAGGTTTACGAAGGTCTTCATGAAGAGGCGAAAGATTCTCTGAAAGGACTGGGAAAACTGATTGAAAAGAGTTCAATGTCACTGGAAGAAGTTGTTGAATTGATCGACAACAAAATGGAAGCTGACGTTTTTCATCCGGAACTGAAAAGTATCGAAGAGATGACAAGCGAAGAATTCTCAGCTCTTTATAAGAAAATGGCAGAGGATGTCAAGGTTAATCCTGAGAAGTATGCGGCACACCTCAAGCACAGCGGCATGAGCCCGGAAGAACTTGCAGAGTTATTTGAATCTATCAACGGTGCAATCGACAACCATCCGGAAGTATGGGAAGCAAAGAATAACGCACAGCTGCTTCATCCAAAGAACCTGGCAGTATTGGTCAGCGGTTTCAACAAGAAGTATTAAGCGCTGCAAGACAAAGCAAAAACAGTAATGAAAGAGTCGGACATGTATTGTCCGACTCTCTTTTTACAATGCATGCCGCTGGAGCAGTTCCTCAGTTGGTATATGAGGTGTTTGCACCTACATGAAAGGCCTGATAGCACTGACATTCAATCTGATTCTTTTATTTATATCAGCAGGTATGTTAAAATCAATACATAATATTGTAGCAATAGGAGAATTAATCACATGGTAACACCAAATCAATACATCAGGCGTTTAGGGGCCAGAGTCAAGGAGCAAAAGGGTGTATTCATCCTGTACTCGATCCTTAGACTGTTTGTAGTTCTGATCGGCATCAGAAGTATTATGCTGCACAATTACGATGTGACAGCCACATGCCTGCTGGTGCTGGCATTGTTCTTCGTGCCAAGTCTGCTGGAAGAGAAATTAAAGATACGGATACCGGCTCTGTTTGAAGAAATCATTTACTGCTTTATCTTCGCGGCTGAGGTTCTGGGTGAACTGGGCCATTTCTATACGCAGTTCACCTTCTGGGACACCATGCTGCACACGATAAACGGTTTCCTCTTTGCAGCGGTTGGATTCTCAACGATTGAGCTGCTCAACAGGACCAGTGATAAAGTCAAACTGTCACCGCTGTATCTGACCATGGTCGCGTTCTGCTTCTCCATGACGATCGGCGTTCTGTGGGAGTTCTTTGAATGCGGCGCTGACCTGTTCCTGGGGCAGGATATGCAGAAGGATTTCGTCGTAGACCATTTCCAGTCAGTTTCGCTGGATCCGACGCACAGTCAGCAGGTCATCCCTGTTGAAGATATTACAGGGACCGTGATCAGTACAGCTTCAGGTGAGGAATTTGCTATAGAAGGCGGCTATCTGGACATCGGAATCCTTGACACGATGAAAGACCTGCTGGTCAACTTCATCGGCGCCATCGTATTCTGCAGCTTTGGATTCGCGTTCCTCAAGTACGGCAAGGAGAGAAAGGTTGCGGATAAGGTCGTACAGGGACTGACTTTGAAACCTGAATTCCCTGAAGGCGAGGAAACAGAAACCGATCCGGAAGCCTTTGATGAGTTAGAAACTGAAGAAACAGAAAAATAAAGATACGTAATACGAACGTTAAAGGAGGTAGTCAATCATGAAAAAGGTATTTGTTGTACTGTGCTGCATGATCATCTCATTGGGGTTTGTCACGCTGGTTGGATGCGGCAGCGGAGATGCGCCGTCTTCAGACAGCCAGTATATTGGAAAGTGGCAGGCTGTATCGGCGGAATTCAAGGGCGAAGCCGTTGATATCAACGAGGTCCTCGAAGGCGAACAGTTCATCATCGATCTGCATGATGACGGCACTGCAACAGTTTCCGAGGGAACAGCAGATGAGTCCGAAGCAACCTGGACGGAGACGGACAAGAGCGTCAAGGTCGAGGGGGATGACATCAACATGGAATTTGCTGATAACGACGGTAAGCTTTCGTGTAAGATCTTAGGCGTCAAAATGTTCTTCCAGAAGGTAGATGAAGAATCCGCAGTGCCGACAGTATTCTACGGCGAATACGGATATATGGGAGATGATCCTGTTGAAGGCGCAGTCTATGAGTATGCTGCAACGGAATTTCCAAAGGGTTATGAACCGGATGAAGACACGATCAGCATTCCTGTCGTAGACATCATCGATAAGGTCGAAAATGAAGACGGAAGCGTTGATGTATCCGGAGTATTCGAGATCTACAACTACAAGATCGAGGGAGACACTCTCATGACCCAGTCAGGCGGATCACACCCTGGCAAGATGCATCTGGTCAAGGATGAGGAGGCACAGGTCGAAGCCTACAAGGTAGAGAGTTTTGACGCAGTAGGCGACGGAAGCCAGTTTGAGCCGACTGCCAAGGAGATCTTTGGTGACAACTACGATAAGTTCATGGAAGTCAACTCCGATGAGGAGGCGCTCACTGCACTGAGAACGGAAACCATTGCGAACTACGTTCAGGCAACAGGAATCGAAGTGACCAAGTATCAGGACTACGGCTGGGATCCGGTAGAAATCACGAAATAAAGCAAATACGGAAAGGATATATCGATTATGACAGATCTTGAAAAACGCAAAAGAGATTTTGCGGAGCTTGTTGTGAAATCGGGCGTCAACATTCAGAAAGGACAAAGGCTTGTCCTCAGGTGCCCGGTGGAATGCGCCGACTTCGCAAGACTTTGTGCTGCCGCCGCATATGAGGCGGGCTGCAGGGAAGTCGTCACCCACTGGATGGATGATGAACTGAACCGCATGAAGTTTTTACATGCAGAAGATGACGTGTTCGACAGCGTCGATTCGTGGGAAGTCGATTTTTTCGATAGTTTGAGTGAGGAGGGCGCGGCGTTCCTGACCATCTATGCAGAGGATCCGGAAAGTCTCAAGGGAATCGATCCGGACCGCATCAAGAGAGCGACGATCAGCAGCGGCAAAGCCCTCGAATCGTATCGCAAGAGAATGATGAAGAGCGAGTGTCAGTGGTGCATATGCTCCGTTCCTGCAAAGGCCTGGGCGCAGAAGGTATTCCCTGACCTCAGCGTGGAGGATGCAGTCGCAAGACTTTGGGAAGAGATTCTGGCATCCTGCAGAGTCGATGGTGGAGATGCTGTCCGCAACTGGCAGGAGCATTCTGACGAGATCAGGAAACATGTCGATATCATGAACGAATACAACTTCAAAACTCTGAAGTACAAGAATGCGGCGGGCACGGATCTGACCGTTGACCTTCCGGAGGGGCATATCTGGGCAGGCGGCGAAGAGCGGTCAACGACAGGCATTCCGTTCTCGGCAAACATCCCGACGGAAGAGGTGTTCACGCTGCCCGATAAGAACAGCGCTAACGGTACAGTTGTCGCGACCAAGCCGCTCAGTCTCAACGGCACCCTGATTGAAGGGTTCAGCTTCAAGGTCAAGGATGGCAAAATCATCGAAGCACGCGCCGACAAGGGAGAGGATATCCTCAGAGACGCGATCGCAGTAGATGAGGGCGCCTCCTATTTCGGCGAAGTGGCTCTGGTGCCTTATGATTCACCGATTTCCAATTCAGGCGTACTGTTCTTCAACACTCTATTCGATGAAAACGCGTCGTGCCATATCGCTTTCGGCGAGGCCTATCCATCGTGTCTGACCGGAGGAGACAGCATGAGTGAAGAGGAACTGGAGGCAAGAGGCGTGAATAAATCCATGATGCATGAGGACTTTATGATCGGGTCAGCCGATCTTGAGATCACGGGCATCACCCATGACGGAGAAGAAGTGCCTGTATTCAGGAACGGCAACTTTGTATTTTAGCAGACAGCTCTGGAGGGGCATTTCATGAAGCTATTAAACAATATCTACGGCCAGCTGCTGTGCGTCGTCTTTGGCGGATTCCTGTATGCCTTCGGGATGAACTTTTTCATCGTTTCCCAGCACTTATACAGTGGAGGAGCGGTCGGGTTCGCACAGCTTCTGGAGATTTTTGCGGTAAAGCTTTTAGGAATCAACGGCGGAAACGCCTACGGCGTGATATATATACTCATTAACATACCGCTTCTCATAATGGCGTATAAGATCCTTGGGAAGCGGTTCTTTCTGGGGACATTGCTCGGGGCCGGCTCAATCAGCCTGTTCACGTCCATCCTGCCGCTGAACAATCCATTGGGTCTGGACACGATCACCTCGATCCTTATGGGCGGTATCGTGACAGGCATCGGCGTTGGAATCATTCTTCTGGCCGGCGGAAGCGGCGGCGGTCTCGACATCATCGCGGTCTGGGCCACGAGAAAGTACCGCAACGCCAGCGTTGGCAAGATATCATTCTTTTTCAATGCGGCTCTGTATCTGGCTATCCTGGCCGTGTCCAATGTGCAGACGATCGTTTACTCGCTGATCTACATGTTCATCTTCACGGTCGTCCTCGATAAGGTTCACTTCCAGAACATCAATGAGAGACTGATGATCTTCACAAAAAAGGAAGGAATCGACAAGGAGATCCTGGAAAAAACCGGACGCGGCGTCACAATGTGGAAGGGTGTTGGAGGATATACGGGAGATGATACGAACGTCATGATCTCCTGTATCAATAAATATGAGATTCGTGAATTTGAGGAACTGATCTATGAGATTGATCCGCAGGCCTTTGTGATCAGAGATGAAGGCGTGCGAATCAACGGCAATTTCGAAAAGCGAATTTGACCGGATCAGATGTGAAATTAAGATGATCAAGGAAAAGTATCTAACAGATGTGGCACTGGTCACAGTGACAAATACGGAATTCAATGCGGTGATGCACTTTCACGACTGGAAATCCACGACGGTCGAAGGGGACAAACAAGTCTATCAGACTGCCAGTTTCGAGCGCGACGGAAAGACCTATTCGATGATCCATGTGCAGCAGCCGGAGATGGGAATGACATCTGCCGCAGCCACAGCCACGAAGCTGATCTATGAGTTTCGGCCGCGATATATCATCATGGTCGGAATTGCAGCGGGTGTCGCGCAGGAAGACGCCGTAGACCAGATGTACGGCGACGTTGTCGTTCCGGATATCGTATGGAACTATTCCGTCGGTAAGTTCGTCAGCCCGTCTGATGCCGACATCTCATTCGGAGATATCGGTTTCGTTCCGCGTTCCACGCATCTGGCGATTCCAAACGAAGTGATGCCGTACATACGTATGGCGATCGACTCGCCGGAAAACGAATGTCACGTGCATGTCGGACCGATGGCATGCGGAAGCTCAGTTGTTGCGAACAGAAAGATACTCGAAAAGCAGATCCACTCCCAGCTCAGCACGACTGCCGGACTCGACATGGAATCCTATGCCGTCGTCTATGCGGCAGTGCATGCTTCTCAACCGAGGCCGATCCCAATCATCGTAAAGAGCGTCTGCGACTATGCGGACAGCAAGAAGACGGATCAGTATCAGAAGTTTGCGGCATACACGAGCTGCGAATTCGCGAAACTGCTGTACGAGAAATATCTGCCGTACGAATAGAAACAACGATGGAATCACGACTGACAAGATGAAACGAAGACTTAAGAAACTGACAATATATGTTCTGGCGGCAGTGATGCTGCTTCTGGGCACCGTTCCGTCTTTTGCAGAGGAGAGCCACTTCAAAGGCGCAAAGACTCCTCCGGATACGACGGGAACGTCCATCATGCTGATGGATGCCGGAAACGGCAAGGTTTTGTATGAGAAAGACGCATACAAGAAACGGGACCCTGCGAGCATCACCAAGATCCTGAACTGTCTCGTGTGTCTCGACACCCTCGATTTCGACGAGGAAGTCACGGTGGACATCAGCCCGACGACAGAAGGAAGCATCATGGAACTGAAAAAGGGAGAGTCCCTGACAGTCAGGGACATCGTCTATGGTATGATGCTCTGGTCGGCAAACGACGGAGCGCAGTATCTGGCCTATCTGGCAGGGGACGGGGACATCGGCAGCTTTTGCGACATAATGAATGCAAAGGCCAGAGAGCTGGGCGCAAAAGACACGAAATACGTCAATCCCAACGGCCTGAACAACGCATCCGTGAACAACGTCACGACAGCCTATGACATTGCCGTGACAGTGCGTCAGGCGATGAAGGATCCACGGTTCCGTGAGATCGTCGGCACCCAGGAATACACCATTCCTGCCACGAATAAATCGAAAAAGAGGGAGCTTACGAATTCGAATATGTGCCTTTGGAGCGATCTGATCAAAGATGCTGCCGAGGGTGATGCGTACGCTCTGGACAAATATACGGAGGAGTACAAAAGCAATCCGTACAATTCTGTCAGCGATGATGAGACCGCTAACAGAGAGGCTGCAAAGGATCAGGCAAAGCTGATCTCTTCTTTGATGTACAAGCCGTGCATCGGTGTGAAGACAGGTTATTCCAGCACCGCAGGTGACTGTTTTGCCGGTTTTGCGAAGAAAGGAAACACGGAGATCATAGCGGTTATTTTGAACTCACCGCATACGAAAAACAAATTCCAGGACGCGAAGAAACTCTGGAAATACGCATACGACAATTTCAAGTCCTACACAGCGCAGGAAATGGAAGACTTCGATTATGAGATGAAGGTAAAGCAGGGCGAGCTAAGAGAAGTCAAGCTCGGCATCGATGAAGACCTGAAGGTGACTGCGCTCAAAAAGGATAAACCATCCGAGACCGTTACGGTCGAGGTCGAACTGAAGGAAGAGAAGCCGCTTTGTCCTGTGAAAAAGGGCGAAGTGGTCGGCAAGCTCGTCGCATACGATAAGGGCAAGGCTGTGGCCAGCGAGGATCTGATCTCTCTGGAAACATCAGGCAAGGGAGGACCCCTGTCACACATAGGGTTTGCTGATGAAGACAGATATCAGTTCTTTATTCTTCTAGCACTGTTCATAGCACTCCTAATTGTCCTGATCAGAGTGCGCCGTGCTAAAACGCGCAGGAGTAGAAGACGCACGCCTTGAAATCACATATGGTATAATTACACAGAAAAAACGACGGAAGGACAGCAGGAAACAGAGCAATCAAAATGAAAAATCGACTTAAGAAACTGACATTATATATTTTCATTGTAACGGTGATGATGCTGGGCGCAGTCCCTTCATACGCTGAGGAAAGCATATTTGAAGGCGCGGCAGATCCTCCAAATGTAACCGCTACATCTATTATGCTTATGGATGCAGGAAGCGGAGAGGTTTTGTATGAGAAAGACGCCTACAAGAAGCGTGATCCTGCCAGCATCACCAAAATTCTGAATTGTCTCGTATGTCTGGACACACTGGACTTCGATCAGGAAGTGACGGTGGATATCAATCCGGAAGAGGAAGGCAGCACCATGAGGCTCAAAAAAGGCGAGACCATGAAGATCAAGGATATCGTATACGGTATGATGCTTTGGTCAGCTAACGACGGTGCGAAGTACCTGGCATATCTTGCAGGCGACGGCAGCGTCTCCAGATTTTGCGATATGATGAACGAAAAGGCGAAGGAACTTGGCGCCAAAGATACGGCATATGTCAATCCGAACGGTCTGAATGGAGAGGCGGTCAACAACATCACGACGGCGTATGACATCGCTGTAGTAGTTCGTGCGGCGATGAAAGACAAACGATTCAGAGAAATCGTCGGAACGGAAGACTATGTGATAGATGCCACCAATAAATCGGATAAAAGAGAAATGTCCAACTCGAACAAGTGCCTTTGGAGCGACATGGTAAAGGCTGCTGCAAATGGTGATGAGGAGGCTTTGGACTGGTATACGGCGAGATTCAAGAGCAATCCGGATAATTATGACATCGGCAGCGATGAAGCGGAGATTCGCGCAAAGGCTGAACGGCAGGCGAATAAACGATGCGCCCTGATGTACAAACCATGCATTGGAGTCAAGACGGGATATTCCAGCACAGCTGGGGACTGCTTTGCCGGGTTTGCCAGAAAAGGAGACACGGAAATCATAGCGGTCGTTTTGAACGCACGAAACACGACAAACAGGTTCAAGGACGCCAAGAAACTATGGAAGTATGCATTCAGGACTTTTGAAACCTACACTGCGCAGGCAAAGGACGATTTCAAATATCAGATGAAAATCAAAAGAGGCGAACTCAGGGAAGTCGATCTGGGCATCGAAGACGACCTTAAGCTGACAGTGCTCAAGAAGGATGATCCGGCGGAGACGGTAAAGGTCAAAGTGGAACTGACTGAGGAGAAGCCGATGGCGCCGATCGAAATGGGGGAAGTTGTAGGAAGACTCGTGGCATACGATAATGGAAAGGAAGTTGCCAGTCAGAATCTGATATCTCTGGAAACATCAGGTGAGGGCAGCATTCTGTCATACATTGGTTTTGCAGATGAGGACATGTACCAGTTTTTCATTCTGCTGGGCGTTTTCATCGCGCTGATCATCGTCATAATAGTGATCTGCAGAACCAGATCTAAGAAACGAAAGGAAAGAGAACATAGATAGGAGGAACTGATTATGAAAAAGAGATCACTGATACTTATTGCGATTCTCTCATTTATGATGTGCATGTGGCTTGCCGGATGCGGAACGGGCAGCGCTGAGGAATCTGCATCGCAGGCAGAGTCCTCAGCCTTTGATCTGGCTTCGGCCGAAGACTCACCGGAATGGGTAGGTAAGCTGGAGCAGGCAAAAGATGCCGACCAGCTCTTTGTGGTAGCCGGCATCGGTAAAACGACGGCTTATGTTTCCATGCACCAGAAAGATGAGGATGGAAACTGGAAGCAGATCATCACGACACCGGGATACATCGGCAAAAACGGACTGGGCAAGACCAAGGAAGGGGATGCGATGACACCGACAGGCACCTATCATTTCAATTACGCCTTCGGCATCAATGAAGACCCAGGATGCAAGGCCTTTGATTATCAGCAGGTGACGGATAACGAATACTGGTCCGGCGACCAGAGAGAAGGATATCATTACAACGAGATGGTCAGCATCAAAGACCTTCCGGACCTCAATACGGAAGACAGCGAGCATATCGTGGATTATCCGGTACACTACCAGTACTGCCTGAACATCAGCTGGAATGAAGACGGCACGCCGGGAGCAGGTTCTGCTATTTTCCTTCACTGTCTGGGCCCTCAGAAGCCTTATACAGGCGGATGTGTGGCAATTCCTAAGGATCAGATCATCACGGTCCTGCAGACAGTCGATAAGGACTGTGTGGTTGTCATAGATTCTCTCAAGAAACTCAGCCCGGAACTCTGGGATGAGTGGGAACTCTAATCGGGAGGTGTGAATATGAAAAAGAGAAGCCTTAAGTTTGCATCACTTCTGATGGCGCTGCTGATGTCCGTCTGTTTCGTATGCGGCTGCGGCGACCAGACAGCAGAAGAAGCAACCGACAATGCAGATACGGCGGCTGCAGAGGCGGAGGAGCCGACGACAGCGATAGCCGATGACGGCGTGACTTTGTCGAACGATTCATCGGACTTCGTTCTGATTACGGACGTCGTTCCGGATGCCATTTTTGAAATCCGATATTACTCGACCTACAATTTCGTGGGTGACCGCATCGACGGATACGAAGAGCCTTTGGCATTCCTGACGGAAGAAGCGGCGGAGGCGCTGAAGGAAGTCAGTGACGACGTCAAAGATCAGGGATACAGGCTGAAGATTTACGATGCGTATCGCCCGCAGGAAGCAGTAACGAACTTTGTGGAGTGGGCAAAAGACGAAGATGATACGGAAATGAAAGAATACTTCTATCCGGATCTGGAAAAGGACGTACTTTTCCCACAGGGATACATTGCGGAGCATTCCGGTCACAGCCGCGGCAGTACGGTAGACCTTACACTCTTTGATATGGAAACCGAAAAAGAAGTCGACATGGGAGGAACATTCGACTACTTTGGGGAAGAAAGTCATCCGGATTACAAGGGAATTACTGACGAGCAGTACGAAAACAGGATGATATTGAGAAAGGCGATGATGGATCACGGTTTTAATCCGCTGCCGGAAGAATGGTGGCATTTTACACTGGCAGACGAGCCGTATCCTGACACTTACTTCACATTTCCGGTTAACAGCGAGGCGCTGAATTAACGGCAAAAATGCTTGTTGATTTCAGGATGATGTGGTAGTATGTTAGCGTCAAATACGAATGTATTTTACTAGGATATATGGAGGAATCAGATGAAAAAAATCATTGCATTACTTCTCACGATGATGATGGTGTTCGCTTTTGCAGCGTGCGGATCATCAGATAATGAGGAAGAGGTAACGGAAGCTCAGGTTGTTACAGAGGCAACTGAGACTGAAACTGAAGCAACAGAAGAAACATCCTCGACTGCAGCAACAGAAACTTCAACGACCAAGGCGGACGAAGTCAAAGTGGAAGCGGTCAGTGAGACTGTTTGGGCAGTTTCTGATGTCAACGTCAGAGAGGGTGCCAGCACTGATGCTAAGAGAGTCGCTACGATCAAGAAGGGCGACAAGATCAAGAGAACAGGTATACTCAGTAATGGTTGGAGTAGGGTAAACTACAACGGCAAGGATATGTATATTTCTTCAAAGTATCTGACAACGAAGAACCCGGAGAAGAAGACTACAGAGAAGAAGACGGAGAAGACGACACAGAAACCTACAAATAAGTCTTCGAAGTCACCAACGAAAACAAAGCCTACAAAGACTAAGGAAAGTTCAACCGGGGAAACTACAACAGAGAACACTTCAGAGACTGAGACCGAACCAACAACAGAGACTACAACTGAAGCCACAACGACCGAAACGACAACTGAGGCCACAACAGAGACAACAACTGAGGCCACGACTGAACCGGCTACAGATACAGATAAAGGTGTAGTCGCTGAGTGCGATAAGAAAAAGCTGACTCTTGACAACGAAAATGAATATGATATTTCCAAGGCTGAAGTGGAAATCGATATTGACAACGCTGTTGGAATGGAAGTTGTTGTAGAATACTATGCCGGAACGGACGAGGCAGTACATGTTTATCCTCGTGATGGCGCGAAGGCTGTCGGCGGAGCAGCATCAGGCTCGGGTATGCTGAAGTTATTCGTTATTCTTGGACTGATTGCGGCAGCTATTGCAGCAGCCGTTGTAGTCGCACGCAACAGACGCGGAAATGAATCCTAAAACTGAATCCTAGATCATAAACGAAGGACCGGCATATGCCGGTCCTTTTTAATTGCGATGAGCCTGACCTTTTATTCTGGCTTGTGATACAGTGTTTCGGTCTGGCT
>JAFRVY010000090.1 GCA_017438285.1 Bacillota bacterium | reverse complement strand
TTAAGTTTTCGTGAAGTGTTTCTGTTACTTTAGCCATTTGCGTTATGTTGTTGATTTAGAATGTCTACTCCAGTTTCGTGATATATTTCAGATCCGATGGATCATCTTCTGTAATGACTTTGTGGAAATCCAGTATCATTTCGGCAACCAGGTCGGTCCTCTGATACATGGAGCTGCCGGTGATCCAGCAGTTGCCAGTCTTGACGGCTTTCATCTTTTTCATGATTGGATTCTTTTCCAGGAGTCCGGCCATAGATTTCACCGATCCGTCGATGCTGCTGTTGTAAATGATGATATCAGCATCCTTTGCGGTGTCATAGAAGGTTTCTACAGACATGTCCTGAGAGGATCGGTTGTTATCGCTGTCGAGATCTTTGAAGGCGTACGTGCCGCCGGCTATGTCGATCATCTTCGGTACGTAGTCAGTGCTGCTTCGCACGACGACCTTGCCCTCTGTTGAGAAATAGAAGAAGGCGACGGTCTTGCCGGTGTTCTCGAAGTCATCCAGATCCTTAATGGATGCCAACTGCTCGTCATAGAACTCCGCAGCTTCCTTTTCGTGATCCGTGAGGACGCCGTAGAGTTTGATCCACTCCGCTCTTCCCATCGGATCCGGCTCGTAACTGGAGCGGTCAATGAGAACAGGAATGTCGATCTCTTCGATCATTTCCTGCACTTCCGGAACGTGTTCGATCATAGTCGATTCTATCGCTAGATCGCACTGCTCATCCATCATGGTCTCATAATCAGGCGCGCGGTATCTGCCCGCGTAGATGATCTTGCCGCTACGCATGGCTTCCTTCGGCTCGTCAAAGGTCCAGTCCTCTTCCTTGATCGAGGACATCCTGACGTTGTCCAGTGCGTCTATGGAGCAGAACATGGCCATGGTGGCCGTTGCTGCCAGATAGATTCTCTTCACAGGTTTGTGAAGCACGACGATATCTTCAGGCAGACCTTCCGGTGCCTTCTTGCCTTTCGGAACGAGCAGGAAACTCTGATGATCGTGAATGACGACCAGGTTGTATCCGCCCTCATAATTGTAGATGCTGAACTGTTCCGCTCGCTTAAGTTCCACTTCGGATTCGTAGGTCAGGCCTTTGAGCTCCGGCGGCTCGGTTGCTGAAGACGTGTCGCTTGACGCGCCGCCTCCGCAGCCGGTCAGAAGCATGGTCGCTGCTACGGTTATAGAAATAATGATCGATAGGATTTTTGAATGAGTTCTCATATGATGCTCCGATATTGTGTTGTTTTATGCTCAAATAAAAAAGCCCGTTTCACATGATGAAGAAGGGCCGTTTCAGACTCCGCAAGCTGCGGACCGCCGCAGACGCTATGCGCCGCGGCACTTATCATTGAAAGAACCTTCTTCGGAAGTTCGTGTTATCAATCCCAAACCGGCAGGTTTCCTGGCTTCAGGGCCTGTCTTGCGACAAATCTCTGTCTTCTGGCAAAGGCCTGTCGCGGATGCTCTGTTCACAGTGACCGGATCGCTCAGGTCTCGCACCTGATTCCCTATTACCCCCGCCCTTGCAGTTTGACTCGCCCGGGCAGGGCACCGATTCAGTATTCGCAATTCATTATAGCATTCTGCACCCCCGACCGCAAGGAGTGAGGCGCTTGGCTGCCGACATCACCCGGCTAGGCGGGCAGCAAATAATAAAGACTTATTTCTGCCATCCGCGTTTCATCGGGTCGATGGTTCCGACGGCAGAGTAGAGTAGGGCGTTGCAGATTGACGCCGCCACGTTGCTGCCGCCTTTTCGCCCGAAAGCGACGATGGCAGGGATGTCGTGTTCCTCGCAAATGGCGAAGAGTTCTTCTTTACTCTCGACCACGTTGACGAATCCTACAGGAACGCCGACGACGAGGGTAGGGCGCAGGCCGTCACGGATCATTTCCGAAAGTGCGATCAGTGCGGTCGGCGCATTACCCGAAACGAAAATGCCGTTTGGATATTCGCGGGCGCCGCGGTACATGGAAGCGTAGGCGCGGGTGGTGCCGGCAGCCTTTGCTTCTTTCATGATCTCTTCATCGGCCATATAGCAGACTGCGCTGGCGTCCAGTTTAGCCAGTGACGGCTTGCTGATCCCTGAAAGGGCCATGTTCGTATCCGTGATAAAGGTTAGACCGCCCTTGGAATCAGGCGGGTTCGAATCACCTCTTACGCTGCTCTGCAGGGCAGCGGTAACACGCTCGACGGCGCCGTCTGTGAAGTGCAAATTCTCGCCGTAGTCAAAATCCGCAGTCGTGTGGATGACGCGCTTGACCACATTGAGATTCGTTTCTGGTATGTCAATGCCGCGCTCGGCGAGTTCCGCTTCGATGATGCGCATGCTTTCTTTTTCGATGTCTGCAGGTTTTATGTAAGTGTAAGTGTTCATACTAATATCTCTCCATAATTTCATAAATCTTATCAACATCCAAAGCCTTTCGGGCGGCATCCGCCAGGATGTCGTATTGCTGCTGGACGTATTCTTCGTGGGAGTAGCCCTCGAAAGCACC
>JAFRVY010000089.1 GCA_017438285.1 Bacillota bacterium | reverse complement strand
TGATCCGCGCGTGACATAAAGGGACCCATCGTATCCTTCCAGGACAGAATACGATACGTGCGGTAAACACTGAGCGATGCCACCGCAAGAAACAATACGAACAGGATCCATTTGACCGGGGCTTTCTTTTCTTTCATTCCTTCCCGCACCTTAAGTAAATATGTTGATTGCTCAACATACTCCTCTCCAGAACCGTACGTGCGCTACTAACGCATACGGCTCCTCACACAACAGTTCCAAACGCATTACGATAGAACAAACTCACACGAGTGCGTGGCACAGCAAGTGGAAACGTCTTTAGCAATCCCTTGAAGAACGTTTCCTGATTGTAACTGCGTTTCTGACTGCGCTTGTTCAGGTATTTCAACAGGAACCAGGTAGTGAGCCTTAGGAACCGCTTCACGTCCGGTATGTTATCTGTGACAGCGTAGTATTGATAATGCCCACGCAGTTTCTTGTTGATCTTCCCAAACAGCCATTTCAGCGGCGCATGGCGGTGATTCCTGATCCACTCCTTCATCGCCTTAATCTTGCTGCGGAGTTTCTTCCGGCTGGTCTTTACCTTGCATCGGAAGAACGTCCTTTTCGTGTTCATGCTGCAATAGAATGTGAAGCCCAGAAAATCGAAGGTCTCGGGTTTCCGCATACCTTTCGCCTTCCTGTTCCTCGCCGCAAACCGGCCGAACTCCATAATCTTGGTCTTGTCCTGCGCCAGCTCAAGCCCGTATTTCCTGAATCTGCTTTCCAGCGCGTACCGGAACCATTCGGCATCGTTCGGGTACTGAAAGCAAACAACGAAGTCGTCTGCATAGCGAACAAGGTGGCAGTCTCCTTTACAATGTCGCCTGACGATAACGTCAAACCAATTGTCCAGCACGTAGTGCAGGAAGATGTTTGCCAGCACCGGGCTTGCTCCGTTCCCCTGTGGCGTGCCGACTTCTGTGTCGAGATACTTTCCGTTGTCCATGATGCCTGCCTCCAGAAAGCTCTTTATGATTTCCAGAAACCTCCTGTCAGCAATGTCATGCTCTAGCATCTTCATCAACCACTCATGGTTTACGTTGTCAAAGAACCCTTTGATATCCGCCTCCACCACCCAGTTGGTGTAGTAGTACTGGATGTAGTACTGGATGTCTTTGATGGTCTCCCTGACTGCCATGTGGCAGCTTCTGCCCGGCCTGAACCCATAACTGAAGTCATAGAACTTCGGCTCATAGATCATCGTCAGTATCTCCGCGATGACTGCCTCCACCAGCTTGTCCTCGTAGCTTGAGATACCAAGCGGTCGCATCTTCCCCTTTGTTTCCTTGGGGATGTACACCCTCCTTGACGGATGCGGTCTGTAGCCTCCCTTCTTCATGCGTGCAACCAGACGGTTCAGGTTCTCTTCCAGATTCTCACTGTACGCATCCTTGGTCACTCCGTCAACTCCGCTTGCCTTCTTTCCGCTCATTCTCTTATGTGCGGCTTTCAGCGTTGCAGCGTTGATGTATGACGCCAGATTCTGCACCTTCCTGTCCGTCCTGTTTGCCTTGTCGATGTTGCGTTGTATTCCGGCAAGCCCTGCTATCAAGTTCGTCAGCTCTCCTTTGTCTGCATGATGTAAAACCTGCCGAAGTTGCTGTGCGTACAGCCCTTCCCTCCGTCTGTTTTCACAGACTTCATCAGTACTATGACTGTATCGGACTTCCTGCCGCTCATTTGCTGATCTTGAACTCTTCCTGTTCTTGACTTCGCATACCCTGTGGGAAACGACAGGATCTCAACTGTTCCGCTTGTGTATTTCTCATAGACCTCGCCAACTCCTTAGACCGGGGGATGCCGCCTTTCACTTGCCATTAGCGCTCGGGCGGTGTTGTCTGCGGGCTTTTAAATACCATCGACCATTTCCGACACGTTAACTTCAATTTCCCGGCTCAATAAGTTCACTTGCGTTTCGGCTCTGTCTCTCCCTGTCCTACGCTTAAGCCTGACGTTACCGCTTCGGCTCCAAGGACTCGGTACGGGCGGCTGGCCTCAGCCTTACCCGATAGGATTTTCCTACTATACATCAAGCGGCTTCTCTGCTACACGGCGCCCCGTGCTCGCAGAGGAAAATTTTCAGCTTACGCTG
>JAFRVY010000088.1 GCA_017438285.1 Bacillota bacterium | reverse complement strand
GATCCGCACCCCACGTCCAGGACTTTGAGCGGGTCACTCTCCGCGCCCATCGTGGCGCAGCACGTTACGGTTCCGCCAATGCGCGTGCCGATGTACTTCTCCATCAGCTTCATGCAAAGGCTTGTCGTCTCATGAGTTCCCGTTCCAAATGCCATGCCCGGATCGATCTGCAAAATCAGCTCACCGCCCTGCGCCTCATAGTCCTCCCATGTCGGCTTGATGACGATGCGCTCGGTGACTTTGAATGGTTTGAAGTTTTCCTTCCACTTGTCCTTCCAGTCGGCGTCGTCTATTTCGAGGCTTTCGGCATAGAGTCTTCCGAAATCAGCACCCGCGCCGTATTCTCCGTACTGCTCTTTGCCTTTGAGCATCATGATCTGCGTTTTGATATCTGAGATCTTTGTGCGGTTCTCATCGGTGTCTTCAAAAAACGCGGATATGGTCGGCTCCCTGTCAGGTCTTTGCTTGACGGCGTCGTCGATATAGTCCCAGTCGTATTCGTGATCTTTGTTCAGAATGTCCTCGAAGTCAGCCGGATCGTCGATGCTCACCTGGTCGATTCCATTTTCCAGAAACAGCTCGGTGACGGCTTCGATTCCCTGTCTGCTTGCGTGTACTTTTAATTCGATGTATTTCATACTGCACCTCTAGGAATATAATAAAGGGGCTGTCGCTCAAAAGCAACTGCCCCTTTGAAATACTTGATTCTGCAATTATGAGAAGAACTCTTTGATCGAGTCGAGGAATCCGCTCTTTCTGGAGTAACATTCGTCGGTGACCGCTTCGCCCATATCCGCGATGGCCTTCTTCTGCTTTTTGTTCAGCTTGGTCGGCACTTCGAGGGATACCTTAACGTAGAGGTCGCCCTTGCGGTTGCTCCTCAGGTTCTTGATGCCTTTGCCTTTGAGCCTGAAAACGGTTCCAGGCTGGGTTCCGGCCGGCACTTTGTAGGAGACCTTCTCTTCGAGGGTCGGCACGATGATCTCGTCACCGAGGGCTGCCTGGTTGAACGAGATCGGAATCTCGAGCCACAGGTCCTGTCCGCGTCGCTCGAAAAGCTTGTGCGGACGCACGTTCAGCACGATGTACAGATCTCCGTCAGGACCGCCGTTATATCCCGGCTCGCCCTGTCCTCTGATCGGAATGACGGAATCCGTATCGACGCCGGCAGGAATGTTGACCGTGATGTTCACGGTATCCCTGACTCTGCCGGTGCCGCCGCACTCCGGACAAGGGCTCTCGTTGACCTCGCCGGTTCCGTTACAGTCCGGACACGGAGATACGCTCTGGAAAGTTCCCAGAGGCGTTCTCTGCTGGGTCCTGATCTCGCCGGTGCCGCCGCATCTCGTACAGGCTTTTTTGGAGGTTCCCGGTGCTGCCCCTGTGCCGCCGCAGTTCTTGCACTTGACGTACTTGGTCAGTTTGATGTGCTTCTTGGTTCCAAAGGCTGCTTCCGTAAAGTCTATGGTGAGAGACTTCTGGATGTCATTGCCTTTGCGCGGACCGTTGCTGCGTCTCTGACCGCCGAATGCGCCGCCAAAAGGACTGCTGCCGCCAAAGGCTCCGCCGAACATGTCGAAGATGTCCTCGAATCCGCCGAAACCGCCGGCGCCGCCAAAACCTCCGAATCCTCCTGCGAAACTGTTCGGATCGATACCTGCATGACCGAATCTGTCATACTTGGACTTCTGCTCCGGATCCGAAAGCACCGCGTAGGCCTCGTTGATCTCCTTGAATTTTTCTTCAGCCTCCTTGTCGCCAGGGTTCTTGTCCGGATGATATTTCATCGCAAGCTTACGAAAAGCTTTCTTGATCTCATCATCGCTGGCGCCCTTCTGAAGGCCTAATACTTCATAATAATCGCGTTTATCAGCCATTATTAAACCCCTAGTTGATTAATTATTTTTCCTCGTCGTCATCCACTACCTCGAAATCAGCGTCAACTACGTTGTCATCTGCAGGACCTGCCTGGCCGCCCATGTCTGCGCCTGGAGCTCCGCCTGCGAATCCAGCTCCGCCCATGCCGCTCATGTCAGGACCAGCGCCTGCTGCTCCCTGAGCCTGCTGTGCCTGCTGGTACATCTTGGCTGAGATGGTGTGGAATTTTTCTGTAAGTTCTTCTGTCTTTGCCTTGATATCGTCGATGTTGCCTGCGTTGAGCGCGCTCTGCAGAGCATCCTTAGCACCGTTGATATCGTTCTTTTCATCTTCTGAGAGAGCCTGATCCAGTTCCTTGACGTTCTTCTCTTTCTCGTAGATCAGAGTTTCTGCCTGGTTCTTGATCTCGACTTCTTCTTTTCTCTTCTTATCTTCTTCAGCGAACTGTTCAGCTTCCTTGACCTTTGCGTTGATCTCGTCTTCTGAGAGCTTCGTTGATGAAGTGATCGTGATGTTCTGTGACTTGCCTGTTCCCAGATCCTTTGCGCTTACGTTTACGATGCCGTTAGCGTCGATATCGAATGTAACTTCGATCTGAGGTACTCCACGCGGTGCAGGCGGAATGCCTGTCAGCTGGAATCTGCCAAGTGTGGTGTTGCCGGCTGCCATGTCTCTTTCACCCTGCATTACGTGAATGTCTACTGCAGGTTGGTTGTCTGCTGCTGTTGAGAAGATCTGGCTCTTCTTTGTAGGAATTGTCGTATTTCTCTCGATCAGCTTGGTTGCTACGCCGCCCAGAGTCTCGATGGACAGTGAAAGCGGAGTGACGTCCAGAAGCAGGATGTCGTTAGCCATATCCTGGTCACCGGAAAGGATACCTGCCTGGATCGCAGCACCGACTGCAACGCATTCGTCAGGGTTGATTCCCTTGAACGGCTCTTTGCCTGTAATGTTCTTAACGGCTTCCTGTACAGCCGGGATTCTGGTGGATCCGCCTACCAGGATAACCTTGTTGATATCGTTGTTTGTAACACCGGCATCTGCCATAGCCTTCTTCATAGGCTCGATGGTTCTCTGTACCAGGTGTGAAGTCAGCTGTTCGAACTTGGCTCTTGTGATGTCCATGTTCATGTGCAGCGGGCCGTTTTCGTTAACTGTGATGAACGGCAGGTTTACGTTGGTAGTCTGTGCGCTTGACAGTTCCTTCTTGGCCTTTTCTGCTGCTTCCTTAAGTCTCTGCATAGCCATCTTGTCTTTTCTCAGGTCAACGCCGTTCTCCTGTGAGAAGGTGTCAGCCATAAAGTTCATCAGACAGTCATCGAAGTCGTCGCCGCCCAGCTTGGTGTCGCCGTTGGTAGCCAGTACTTCTACAACGCCGCCGCCCAGTTCCAGGATGGATACGTCGAATGTACCTCCGCCCAGGTCGTATACCAGGATCTTCTGGGATTCGTCAGCCTTGTCGATGCCGTATGCCAGTGAAGCTGCTGTAGGCTCATTGATGATTCTCTTTACATCCAGACCTGCGATCTTGCCGGCGTCCTTAGTCGCCTGCTTCTGGCTGTCTGTGAAGTATGCCGGTACTGTGATTACAGCTTCCGTTACAGGTCCGCCGAGATATGCCTCAGCGTCAGTCTTCAGCTTAGCCAGGATCATTGCACTGATGTCCTGCGGTGTGTATTTCTTGCCATCGATCATGACATCATAGGCTTCGCCCATATGTCTCTTGATGGATGAGATCGTTCTGTCAGGATTTGTGATTGCCTGTCTCTTTGCAGTTTCTCCTACAAGTCTTTCTCCGTTCTTTGCAAAACCTACTACGGATGGAGTAGTTCTCATACCCTCTGCGTTAGCGATTACTACAGGATCTCCGCCTTCCAGTACGGCTACGCACGAGTTCGTTGTTCCTAAGTCGATTCCTATTACCTTGCTCATTGTTTTTCCTCCTTGTATTTTGTGAAAGCAGCTTTTCCTTAATTGACTACCTTTACCATGGAAGGTCTGATGACCTTGCCCTTGAGGGTGTAGCCCTTTTGCATTACTCCGGAAACCTTGCCGCTTTCGTATTCTTCAGTTTCCTCTGTCATGACTGCATTGTGGAGGTTCGGATCGAAATCCTCGCCCAGAGCCGTTATCTCTTCGAGGCCCTCTTTCTTGAGCACATCCGTGAGTTGTTTGAAAATCATGTCCATGCCCTCTCTAAAGCCTGCCCCGCCGTCGGCTGCAGCTGCCGGGTCCTGATCGAGCGCTCTCTCGAAGTTATCCAAAACCTCCAGAAGATCGCTCATGATCTTTTCGTTTGCGTATGAATAGAGATCTTTTTTCTCTTTTTCCACACGTCTCTTGTAGTTCTGGAAGTCCGCCATCAGCCGCAGATACTTTCGGTCCGCGTCCTCTTCAGGCTCTTCCTTTCCCCCGTTTTCCTCTTCTTTGCTCTCTTCCTGTACCTCCTGTTCTTCAGTTTCTTCAGAGTCGACCTGGGCGGCTTCGTCTGCTGCCTCAGCGGCCTCCTCTTTCATCTCTTCCTCAATCCTCTCTTCAAATTCTTTTTTAATATCTTCCTTGCAATCAGTCATCATTATCTCCTTCCGTCAGTCTAAATGCCTTGCTCAAATTATCTGTAAGATATTCAACAACGGATGTAACCTCGCCATACTTCATTCTGGTAGGCCCTATGACGCCCAGCTTGCCGACGAGTCTGCCGTCCACGTGGTACGTCGCCGTAATGACGCTGCAATCCGAAAGTTCCTCATCTTCGTTCTCACCGCCGATGGTGATGATCATGCCGTCTTCCCTGCTGTTAAGCTTTTGCATGATATCCTGCTTCCTGCTGACGAGCTCGAAGAAAGTCTTTGCTTTCTCGATGTCATTGTACTCAGGCAGGGAGAAGATGTGTGTAAGTCCATCCATGTACAGGTTGACGTTCAGCATATCCTCCAGGGTCCTGATGAAGCTCGGAGCGATGTTATGTTCGAACATTGCCATGGCTTCCGCATCCGCCTTGAAGGTTTTGATGATATCGATGGTCAGAGCCTCGCTCAAAGTCTTGCCGCTGTAGTTGTACGTCATGTTTTTGGCAAGTATCCTCAGCGTGTCCTCCGAAGCCGGCTTGTCGAGATGTACCGCGGTGTTGCTGACCTCGCCGCTCTCTGCGACCAGCATCAGGATGACCGTTCTCTCATCGACCGGAAGCAGGTTGATGTACTTCAGCTTATCCTGCTCCTTGCCCGGAGAAATCGCAAAAGCTGTCAGATTCGTGATCTCTGACAGAACGTGCGCTGCTCTTTCTATGAGGTTCTCGAACTCGGTGACGTTGGAATAAAGGTCACGCGCGATGGCGTCCTTCTGTTCCTGTGTAAGTTCCGTCTTGCCCATCATCTCGTTGACGTACAGTCTGTAGGCCTTCTCCGAAGGCACACGGCCCGATGATGTGTGCGGGTGTGTCAGGTATCCGAGTTCCTCGAGGTCCGACATCTCATTTCTGATCGTCGCCGGACTTCCCAGTTCATAGTTCTTGGATATCGTTCTTGAACCAACCGGTTCTGCTGTTCTTACAAAATCAGCGATGACGGCCTGCAATATTTTTAATTTTCGTTCTGTTAAATCCATTGTGGCCCTCCTTTCAGGCGTCTGTTTCTCTTGTTTCTCGCCTTGTTGTTAGCACTCTTACCTTGTGAGTGCTAACT
>JAFRVY010000087.1 GCA_017438285.1 Bacillota bacterium | reverse complement strand
CTCAAGGATACGGTAGAGCCTTTCAACCAGTACACCGGCGAAGGCAACGGCTTCTCCTTCTGGGCAGCCAACGCTGACGATATGGTATACACACTGCGCTGGGCAGTTGAGCAGTACTATAACAACAAGCCGGGCTGGAAGGGCCTCATCAAGAGTGCCATGAACACAGACGTCAGCTGGGATCAGAGTGCAGATATCTATGAAGAACTGTACTACACGATCTGCAACTGGCCGGATGAATAATCCTGTTCAGCAATCTGTAAAATGAGTTAAGCCAGTCCTGAAAACGGGCTGGCTTTTCCGTCTTTATTTCCCGGGAAACAGGTTTTGCCAGCATGTGAAAAGAAGGGGAATAAAAACCGGTCTTTCGGTTTCAAATGTCATCAAAAAAATCCATTGCCAACTCCCATTCAAACGTATGGGGTGGTATAATATGCGTAACGACAAGAAGGAGGAATAATTTATATATGTCCAAAGTTACGGTGAAAGACCTGGACGTTAGAGGCAAGCACGTAATTGTACGTGTTGATTTTAACGTACCTCACAAAGGAGACGTCATCACAGACGATAATCGTGTCCGTGCAGCGCTCCCAACCATCAATTACCTGACAGAGAACGGTGCAAAAGTACTGCTCTTAAGCCACTTAGGCAAGGTTAAGACCGACGAAGACAAAGCTAAGAATGATATGTCCATCGTCGCAAAGCGTCTGGCAGAAGTTCAGAGCGCTCCGGTAACATTCGTCAACGCGACAAGAGGTCCGGAACTCGAAGAAGCTGTCAAGGCACAGGAAGATGGAACCATCGTTCTGATGCAGAACACACGTTATGAGAAGGGCGAATCCAAGAACGATCCGGAACTCGGTGCTTACTGGGCTTCCCTGGGTGATCTGTTCGTTGAAGACGCGTTCGGTTCTGTTCACAGAGCTCACGCTTCGACAGCCGGTATCGCTTCTCATCTGCCGAGCGCCCTTGGTTTCCTGGTTGAAAAGGAAGTCAATGTACTGGGCAAGGCATTAAATGAACCGGAAAGACCGTTAGTTGCTATCCTTGGCGGCGCTAAGGTTTCCGACAAGATCGCTGTTATTGAAAACCTGCTGAAGATCGCTGACAAAGTTCTGATCGGCGGCGGTATGTCCTACACATTCTCTGTTGCTCAGGGCGGCAAGATCGGTACATCCCTGCTCGAAGCTGACAGAGTTGAACTGGCAAAAGAATTCCTGAAGAAGGGTGAAGGCAAACTGTTCTTACCTGTTGACACAGTCGTTGCCAATGATTTCTCCAATCCGACAGAGATCAAGACTGTAAAAGCAGGCGAAATCCCTGATGGCTTCATGGGTCTGGATATTGGTCCGGAAACTGTTGAACTCTTCAAGAAGCAGCTCGAAGGCGCAAAGACAGTCTTCTGGAATGGCCCGATGGGTGTATTCGAAGACGAAAGATTCGCTGTAGGCACAATTGAAATCTGCAAAACACTGGCCAACCTCGAAGGTGCAACAACCATCATCGGCGGCGGTGACTCTGCTTCCGCAGCCAAGAACCTTGGCTTCGCAGAGAAATTCAGCCACATCTCCACCGGCGGCGGCGCATCTCTCGAATTCATGGAAGGAAAGGATCTGCCGGGTATCTCCATCATCCCGGATAAGGAATAATCACTATGGCAAGAAAACCTGTTATTTTCGGAAACTGGAAAATGAATAAGACTCCGTCTGAAGCTCTCGATTTCATGAAGGGAATCGAAGAAGTTCTGACGGGTGAAGAAGCAGCCGACTATGGTATCGGCGCTCCGTATGTAGATCTG
>JAFRVY010000086.1 GCA_017438285.1 Bacillota bacterium | reverse complement strand
GCGATCATTACCGAAAAAGGAATACTGAAACCAGACTCGCTTTAAGCGAGTCTTTTTTTTATTACAATTGGGGATTCTGCAATTGACAGATATTTCCAATTGTTTTACATTGGGGTGGAAAGGAAGGGGTACTATGGAGAATATAACGATCGTGATCGTTTCGGGAGACAGAGAGTTCAGCAAGGCACTGGCGCTCTCGCTGATGGCGGTGTGTGATGATTTCATCATCAAGACCTGTGATACGAAGCTCTTTGTCAGCGAATGGAATGCATACAAGGGAGAAGGGGACTATACCGCGAAATACGACGTGGTTCTCTGGGACGGCAGCGAGATCGAAGATACTTACCGGGGCAACCTCGTGCATCTGGCAGATAAGGCGTCCCAGGTCAAGATGGATTTCAATAATCAACGGTTCAGCATATACAAATATTGCGGCGCTCCTGCCATGGGCGCGGCCATATTCGAAATCTACTCAAGCCTCACGGGCAGAAGTGCCGTGTTTGTCAGGAAGGATAAAGTGGGCATCTTTGCCTTCGGATCCTGGGAGGGCGGCAGCGGCTGCACGACGGTCACCCTGGCCTGTGCCCAGGAGCTGCAGCGGTTTCGCCGTAAGAAGATCCTCCTGCTGAGTCTGGAGACTGTCGAGTCGACGCCGCGGTATTTCACCGTCGCGCCGGAACTGAAATCCGTCGGAGAGTATCTCTACAGAGTACTGCCGGACAGCAGCATCATAGGGGAGACGACCACGCCTTTCATCGAGAGCTACATCGTCAGGGATCTGTACGGCATTGAAGCCTTTGCACCGTCTAGAAGTCTCAATCCGCTCACGTCGCTGGACGGCAGGGAGATGCAAAAGCTCATCGCAGTGCTCGTGGACAGCGGCAGATACGATGCGATCCTCATCGATATGGGCACGTGTCTGACGCAATCTGCATCGGCGGTCATGGAGATGGCGGACCGCATATGTTTCGTTACGGGTTCGCTGGATCTGACGAAGCGGGAGGAGATGTATCTGGGACACGTGCTGGTGAGCACCGGAGAGGATACGATGGTCAAAGCCGTCAGGCTGACCAATATGTGCAGCGCGGGTACATCGCCGCCTTCATCTGACAAAAAAGAGGCAGGCGAGACACAGTTTGTAGCTTTGAGAACGACGGCCCGCAGATTCGAGCGGACTGCCGATTTCGAGGAGCCGAACCAGTTCGTGTTGGAAGGTGATTTTGGAGAGGATATCAGGCGTCTGACAGGATTGCTTTTAAGACATTAAAACGTTAAGATGTGTTATAATTCAAATAGGAGGGCAGCTATTTGACACTGGACACTTTCGTAACAGATCTGGCGCTGATCCTAGTGACCGCCGGAATCATAACCCTGATTTTCAAGAAACTCAAGCAATCACTTGTTCTGGGTTATATTGTCGCGGGTTTTTTGATCAGTCCTCACTTCGAGTATCTGCCTACAGTCGTTGACGAAGCGGATATCGACATCTGGGCCGACATCGGCGTGATCTTTCTCATGTTCGGTCTCGGGCTGGAGTTTAATTTCAAAAAGATTGCATCCGTTGGCGGCAGTGCATTCACCACCGCCGTCACGGTCATGTCCTTTATGGTCATGGTCGGCGCCGGTGTCGGCGCAATTTTCGGATGGGATAAGATGGACTGCATCTTTCTGGGCGGCATGCTTTCCATGTCCTCGACAATGGTCATTCTCAAGACTTACGAAGAGCATAACCTCAAGAAAGAACCTTTTGCGGACCTCGTTATGAGCGCACTCGTCATCGAAGATATCGTCGGTGTCTTCATGCTGGTCATACTCTCCACCATTGCAGTTGGGCGGAATATGACCGGCGTTCAGCTCTTTTTGGAGGTCGGCGTCATGATGGCATATCTGGTCATCTGGGTGCTGCTCATCATCTATCTGATTCCAACGATATTCAAAAAAATAGAGCACCTCGTCAATGACGAGATGCTCGTTGTCATATCCATAGGTCTTTGCCTGCTTATGGTTGTCATCGCAAATGCGGTCGGATTCTCATCGGCCCTTGGCGCTTTCCTGACCGGCATGGTGCTGGGTGGAACGGTCGTGGGTTTCCGTATCGAACACCTGATCAAGCCGGTCAAGGATCTCTTTGGGTCCATATTCTTCATCTCCGTAGGGATGATGATCGTTCCAACTGTTCTGTACGACTATATCGGGTATATCGTCATCATAACCATAGTAGTCATCGCGGGACAGATATTCTCATCCACCCTCGGCATTCTGCTGTCAGGACAGACGCTGTATACAGCCGTGCGCGGCGGATTCAGCATGATGCAGATCGGTGAGTTTTCGTTCATCGTCGCAACTCTCGGAATGAGCCTTGGTGTCATCAGCGATTTCCTGTATCCGATCATCGTTTGCGTATCCGTTATCACGACGCTCCTGACACCGATTTCCATCAAGCAGTCGGAGAACGTATATGACTACATAAATGGGCGTCTGCCGGAACGGGTCAAGAAGGCCATCAGGAGAAACACCTCGGCAGATCAGAACAGGATCGCCAGAGATGCGGACTGGAGCGCATATCTCAAGAAGATGGCAATCAGAACGGTGATCTGCTCTGCTATCATGTTCGTACTTTACTGGCTCGGCACGAGGCATTTGGATCCAATCATCGACGAACTGGTCGATTCGGACTTGATCGCAAACTGCATTACGGCGGGAATCATACTCGTTTTGATGGCACCGCTGGCCAATTTCATGCACGGCACGAACAATGCGCTTCTCGTAAAACTCTGGGTCAAGCACAAATCCAACAGAATGGCGCTGGTTACCTTGAAGGCAGTGAGAATACTCATTGCAGCCTGTTTCATGGCCCTTGTACTGCGAAAGATATTCCACATACCGTTCATCATTCTCGTTCTGATTGCAGCGGTGCCGATCATCTTTATCATACGATCGGACTACCTGAACGGCGTTACGATCAACATGGAGAAGCACTTTGCAGCAAACTTTATGGAACGAACCCTGGCAAAAGAGAAAAAAGACCGGGGCAGAAACGCGAATGTACGCTGGCTGGATGAATCCCTCTATGTCGTGGAATTCAAGGTCATCGACGAGAATTTCGCAAAGACCATATATGAAATCGCAAACCGCAGGGACTTCCTCGTGACGATCATCAGGATCATTCGTGATAATAAGTACATCAACATGCCTTCGGCAGACGAGATCGTCATGACGGGAGACATTTTGCAAATGCTTGGCACGCGCGACGAGGTCGACGCCTGTACCTTGCTCCTCAAGGACAGCGACGCCATCGAGTATACCTCAACGCCGGACATGAGGATGAAAGACTTCATGTATGGCCAGAGGTTCCGCGGAACCAGCTCGGAGGATGAGCTTTTGTGCATCCCGATCGTTATTGGAGAAGGATCCGAATATGTCAAGAAATCCATCAAGAATTGCGGTCTCAGGCCGACATACGGCGCCACCATCTTCGGTATCGAGAGGGGAGACCTGCCGATCGTCAGTCCGGACATCGAGACGGTCATGATGAAAGGCGACATTCTGTGGCTCGTCGGCGGCTACGAAATGGTCAATAAACTGATTCAAGGCGGGCTTTTGGACGAGTAGGGAGGCGTTCCGCCAACAAGACATTGATATTTCATTAACAAAGGCTTCAGGATACGTTCTGGAGCCTTTGTTTTGGACTAAAAAAAGAACAAGAAAAAAGGGTGTAAATCCATTGACTATAAGGCATTCCATGATACAATTATATAGTCGTCAATGATGGGCGAAGAAGATGTTAATATTTTAACAGACATATTGAAACCCGTTGTTGACGTATTATTTTGTTCAGAAATGTATACAAAATACAAGATGCTAATTCAATTATTGGAGGTAAGAAATGACTATGGTTCAAGAAACAGCAAAGCAGATTCTCGCATTGCTGCCAGGCGTTGACTGTGGTGGATTCGGTGGATGCGGATGTCCGACTTGCCAGGCTTGTGCCGAGGCGATCGCAGAGGGCGCACGCGTAAACCTTTGTCCGGCAGCCGGTCAGGACGCCGTTGATGCACTCGCGAAGATCATGGGCGTTGAACCGGTGGAGGTTGAGAAGAAGATCGCCTTCATCAAGTGTGCTGGCAGCTCTGCCGGCAAGGAACGCTTCAGCGGATGCGAAAGCTGCGATGCAGCAAAGGCTTCAGGTTTCGAAAAGGGCGAGTGCAAATACGGATGTATCGGACTCGGCACATGTATCGAAAGATGTAAGTTCGATGCAATGAAGCTTGAAGACGGCGAAGTCGTCATCGACAGAGAAAAGTGCTCAGGATGCGAAGCATGTCTGTCCGGATGCGTTCAGGAAATCATCGAAATGATCCCTGAAGATGCAACCAACTTCATCCCTTGTTCATCAAAGGATAACGAGAAGGACACGCTGGCTATCTGCGGACACGGATGTATCGGATGCGCCGACTGTGAAATGGCTTGTCCTAAGGGCGCCATCGAAATGGTATACGGCGACAAGATCGACGGCAGATTTGCGAAGATCGATTACAGCAAGTGCGAAGGATGCATCACCTGTACTGTAAAGTGCAGAAAGAAGATCATCGTCGACACACTGCATAACCTGGCTGAGGCCAAGGAAACGGTCGCTCTGGTCAGATGTACCGGCGGAAGCCTGGGACACAACAAGCTGGAGAAGGCCGGATTTGAAACTTGTCAGGAAGTCGTAGATTCAAAGGCTGACCTGGACAGCATGGACGTATGTGCATACAGCTGCGCCGGATTCGGTGACTGCACTAAGGTTTGCAGATACGATGCGATCAAGGTCGAATACGGAATCGCCAAGGTAGATCCTGAGAAGTGTGTTGGATGCGGAGACTGCTACAGAGCTTGTCCTAGAAACAAGATCGAAATGGTTCCATACATTGGAGTCAAGCAGGCAGCATGTGAATCCGAAGCAGATCCTGAAAGAAGAATGGAAGTCTGCTACATGGGTTGCATCGGCTGCGGAGACTGCGCAGACAACTGCCCGAACGGCGCAATCGAGATGGTCAACGGTCACCCTGAAATCGACCACGAAAAGTGCGTTAACTGCGGCGTTTGCAAGTACGTTTGCTCAAGAGGCCTTCTGGCTGAGAGAGTTGTACCTGAATACAACTATCTGCAGAGAGAAGCTCTGAGCGCTGAGAATTAAGATGAAAGGAGATAGCAGAATGAGAGCTAGGAAAACAATGGACGGCAACACTGCAGCTGCACATGTTGCATATGCGTTCTCAGAAGTAGCAGCGATCTATCCTATCACACCGTCATCTGTAATGGCAGAAAACGTAGATGCATGGGCATCAGTGAATAGGAAGAACATCTTTGGCGAAGAAGTCAAAGTAGTAGAAATGGAATCAGAAGGCGGCGCAGCAGGTGCTGTACACGGCGCTGTAACGGCAGGTGCTCTGACGAGTACATTCACTGCTTCACAGGGTCTGCTCCTCATGATCCCGAATATGTATAAACTGGCAGCAGAGGAAACTCCTACAGTTATCCACGTTGCTGCAAGAGCGATCTCAACACACGCTCTGAACATTTTTGGAGACCACTCCGACGTTATGGCCTGCAGACAGACAGGTTTCGCAATGCTGGCCTCCAGAAGCCCGCAGGAAGTTATGGACCTGGCAGCCGTTGCTCATCTTTCAGCGATCGAAGGCAAGGTTCCTGTACTTCACTTCTTTGATGGTTTCAGAACATCCCACGAACAGCAGAAGATCTACACCTGGGATTATGATGAACTCAAGGAAATGCTCGACATGGATGCAGTAAAGAGATTCAAGGCAAACGCCCTGAACCCGAACCATCCGCATGCATTAGGTTCAGCTGAACAGCCTGAAACTTTCTTCCAGCACAGAGAAGCGTGCAATAAGAATTACGAAGAGCAGATCGACGTAATCATCGATTGCATGAACAGAGTCAGCGAGAGAGTTGAAAGAGAAAAGCCATACAAGCCATATGAATACTATGGTGCTCCTGATGCAGAAGAAGTCATGATCGCAATGGGTTCCATCTGCGACTGCGCAGAGGAAGTCGTTGATTACCTTACTGCTCAGGGAAAGAAGGTTGGTCTTATCTCCGTAAGACTGTACAGACCTTTCTCGGCAAAGCACTTCGTTGCTGAGATTCCTGAAACAGTAAAGAAGATCGCTGTACTCGACAGAACGAAGGAACCTGGTTCACTCGGTGAGCCTTTGTACCTCGATGTCGTATCAGCGCTCAAGGGTACTGCTTTTGAAGACAGATTCATCGCAAGAGGCAGATACGGTCTTGGTTCCAAGGACGTACAGCCGGGCGACGTTCTGGCAGTTTATGAGAACCTCTGGGCTGAGGATCCAAAGCCTGAGTTCACGCTGTCAATCGAAGACGATGTAACGAACCTGTCAATCAAGGGAAGCGAGAACCCTGATGTAGCTCCAAAGAGCGTCGTAGCTTGTAAGTTCTGGGGTCTCGGTGCTGACGGAACAGTCGGAGCTAACAAGAACAGCGTCAAGATCATAGGCGACAACACTGATAAGTACGCGCAGGCATACTTCCAGTATGACTCCAAGAAGTCAGGCGGCGTTACGATTTCCCACCTGAGATTCGGAGACGAGCCTATACGTTCAACATATTATGTAAAGCAGGCTGACTTCGTAGCTTGCCACAAGGCAGCATATCTCGAAAGATATTACATGGTAGAAGATGTCAAGAAGGGCGGCACATTCCTTCTGAACTGTCCATGGAGCGACGACGAACTGTCCGAAAAGCTTCCTGGAAACGTTAAGAGATTCATCGCTCAGAACGATATCAACTTCTACACCTGCGATGCTGTAACGATTGCTAAGGACCTCGGTCTTGGCAGCAGAACGAATACCGTTCTCCAGGCAGCATTCTTCAAGCTGGCAAACATTCTGCCGATCGACGATGCGGTAGGATACATGAAGGAAGCAATTAAGAAGACTTACGGACGTAAGGGTCAGAACATCGTAGACATGAACTGCTCTGCAGTTGATGCCGGTGTAAACAGCGTTCACAAAGTAGAAGTTCCTGCTGAGTGGGCAAACGCAGAAGGCGATATTCCAAAGACTCTCGCAGAAGGCAGATGCAAGCTTCACACAGACTATATCAACAACATCCTGAAGCCGACCAACGGAATGTACGGAGACGATGTCCCTGTATCAGCATTCGACGGTCTGGCAAACGGAATGGTTCCTTCCGGAACAGCAGCATTCGAAAAGAGAGGAATCGCAATCGACATTCCTCAGTGGGACGCTACGAAGTGCATGCAGTGTAACTGGTGCTCATACGTTTGTCCGCACGCTGTCATTAGACCGTTCGTAATGGACGCTGATGAAGCTGCTGAATTTGAAGGAATCGCAGTTCCATTCAAGGAAGACCCTGAGAAGTTCTTCTCCATCGGCATCAGTGCTCTTGACTGTACCGGATGCGGATCTTGCGCAGACGTATGTCCTGCAAGACAGAAAGCTCTGGAAATGGTCGACGGCGAAACAAACCAGGATGCTGCACAGGCAGACTTCGATCATCTCTTCCACAAGGTTGGAACAAAGAAGGAACTCGGAAGCGACGAAAACGTCAAGAAGTCACAGTTCCTCCAGCCTTTGCTCGAGTTCTCAGGCGCTTGCCCGGGATGCGGTGAAACACCGTACGCTAAGCTGGTTACACAGCTCTTTGGCGACAGAATGTTCATTGCGAACGCAACTGGATGTTCCTCCATTTGGGGTCTGTCAGCACCGGCTTCACCTTACACAGTAAATCCGGAAGGCAAAGGACCTGCATGGGCTAACTCACTCTTCGAAGACAACGCTGAGTTCGGATACGGCATGGCCATCGCTATGAAGGCTAGAAGAAACGAAATGAAGCACGCTGTCGAAAGACTGGCTGAGAAGGCCGAATATGCAGAAGCTGCAAAGGCTTGGCTCGACAACATGGATTGCGCTGACTGCGCAGGCAAGTTGGGCGATGCACTGGTAGCTGTCTGTGAAGGCAAGGCTGACGAAGACGCAGTATACGTTGTAGAAAACAAGGATATGCTTCCTAAGCCATCCATGTGGATCTTCGGTGGTGACGGTTGGGCATACGATATCGGTTACGGCGGACTCGACCACGTACTCGCATCAGGTGAGAACGTAAACGTACTCGTATTCGATACAGAAGTTTACTCCAACACAGGCGGTCAGTCATCCAAGTCAACTCCAATAGGAGCAGTTGCTCAGTTCGCTGCAGCCGGTAAGGCTGTTACCAAGAAGAACCTGGCACAGATCGCAATCGCTTACGGTTATGTATATGTTGCTCAGGTTGCAATGGGCGCAAACCCTGCACAGACTCTGAAGGCGATCAAGGAAGCCGAAGCTTATGACGGTCCATCACTGATCATCTGCTACGCTCCATGTATCAACCACGGAGTCAAGAAGGGCATGAACAAGGCTATGCTCGAAATGAAGGACGCTGTAAGAGCCGGATACTGGAACCTGCTGAGATACAACCTGGCAGCAGTTGCAGAGAAGAAGAATCCGCTCACTGTTGACAGTGCACCTCCAACTGACAATTATGAAGACTTCCTCATGGGTGAAGTCAGATACAATTCGTTGAAGCTGAAGAACCCTGAAAGGGCTGAAAAGCTGTTCTCAGAATCCGAGAAGTTCGCTATGGAACGCTACAGGAAGCTGGTTGAACAGAAGAAGAGCCTGGAGCAGAACTAAGAAAGGAGAAGATTCAATGTTTAAGGTAGTAAAAAGAAGACAGCTGAACGACAACATGTTCTGGCTCGTAATTGAAGCTCCTCTCGTAGCTCGCAAGGCAAAGCCTGGACAGTTCGTTATTCTGATCACCGACGAATATGGTGAAAGAATCCCGCTTACAATGGCAGGACATGATTCCGAAGCCGGCACCATCGACCTGATCTTTGCAGCAGTTGGCAGAACTACGATGCTCATGTCACAGCTGCAGGAGGGCGAGTACCTCCAGGACGTCGTTGGACCACTCGGCAAGCCGACTGAAATGGACGGACTCAAGAAGGTCTGCGTTGTAGGAGGCGGTACCGGTAATGCTCTGGCATATCCTCTCGCTTGCGGTATGCACGATCACGGCGTTGAAGTCGACATGATCTGCGGTTACAAGAGCAAGGATCTGGTTATTCTGGAAGATGAATTCAGAGCAGGCGTCGACAATCTCTACATGATGACAGACGACGGCACCTACGGAGAAAAGGGATTCACGACCGATAAGCTCAAAGAGCTCATCGAGTCAGGTAAAGAATATGATGAAATCGTTGCAGTAGGACCTCCAATGATGATGAAGTTCACCTGCAAGATGGCATCAGATTACGGTATTAAATCAATCGCTTCACTGACTGCATACATGATCGACGGCACAGGAATGTGTGGCGGCTGCAGATGCAAGATCGGCGGAGAAGATAAGTTCGTATGCGTTGATGGTCCTGAGTTTGACGGTTCCCTGGTAGATTGGGACGATCTCATCAAGAGATCCAACTACTACAAGGATCAGGAAGCTGAAGACAGAGCGCACGTTTGCAGATTGACAGGAGGTGTTCGTTACCATGATTAATCTCGTAAAAGAACAGAATCCGATGCCGGAACAGGCCCCGGACGTAAGAAACAAGAACTTCCTGGAAGTTGCAGAAGGATACACTGAAGAAATGGCTATCAGAGAGGCTATGAGATGTCTCAAGTGCCGCAAAAAGCCTTGCGTTTCAGGTTGTCCTGTAAACATCAAAATTCCTGATTTCATCGCGCAGATCGCAATCGGTGAATTCGAAGAAGCATATCAGATCATTTCAGAAGACAGCTCACTCCCAGCAATCTGCGGAAGAGTGTGTCCTCAGGAAAACCAGTGCCAGGGCGTATGCGTACGCTGTGCAAAGGGCGAGCCGGTAGCAATCGGCAGACTCGAAAGATTCGCTGCTGACTGGCACGCAGCACACTACGGCGATGAAGAGATCAAGCCGGTCGACACGAACGGCCACAAGGTTGCCATCATCGGTGCAGGTCCTGCAGGCCTGGCATGTGCCGGAGATCTGGTAAACAAAGGCTATGAAGTTACAGTATTCGAAGCTCTGCACAAGACCGGCGGCGTACTGGTTTACGGTATCCCGCAGTTCAGACTTCCTAAGGAAATCGTTGCTGCAGAAGTCAAGAAGCTGGAAGACAAGGGCGTTAAGTTCGTAACTGACGCTGTTGTCGGAAGAGCCATTACAGTTGATGAACTCATGAAAGAAGAAGGTTTTGAATCAGTATTTATCGGTACTGGCGCAGGACTTCCGTCATTCATGAACATCCCTGGCGAAAACCTGATCGGCGTTTGCTCCGCCAACGAGTATCTGACCAGAATCAATCTGATGAAGGCATACCTGCCTGAATACGATACTCCGATCATGCACGGCGACAGAATCGCAGTCGTCGGCGGCGGAAACGTTGCAATGGACGCTGCAAGATGCGCTAAGAGAATGGGCGCAAGCGAAGTAACCATCATCTACAGAAGAAGCATGGAAGAACTCCCTGCAAGAGCAGAAGAAGTTCACCACGCTGTAGAGGAAGGCATCATCTTCAAGCTTCTGAACAATCCTGTTCAGATTCTCGGCGACGAAGAGGGCAACGTTCGCGCAATCGAATGTGTTCAGATGGAACTGGGTGAGCCTGATGCTTCAGGCAGAAGAAGGCCGATTCCTGTCGAAGGATCCAACTTCGAGATCCCAGTTGACATGGTCATCATGTCCATCGGAACCAAGCTGAACACACTGATCCTCGACACGACTGATCAGCTGGAAGCCAACCCTAGAGGCGGCATCGGCACAGACGACGAAGCGGCAACCAACCGTGACGGAATCTTTGCCGGCGGCGACGCTGTAACGGGTGCGGCCACAGTAATCAAGGCAATGGGCGCAGGCAAGGTTGCAGCAGCTTCAATGGATGAATTCTTAAGCAAGTAATCCATTTACAAGCAATTAATCCAGACTAATTGGATTAGCATAAGAGAGGGACAAAGTCTTCGGACTTTGTCCTTCTTTCTTTTTATTCCGATTTGACGGGCAGGTTGATTTTGGATAGAGTAGAGTCATGAAATATCAGAACATAGTGAAGGCAAAGTTCATAGAGCGGGAGAACAGGTTCGTGGCAACGGCGCTGGTCAATGTTGACTCGGCCGGAAACTTCTGCGGTGTGCCGGTCAAGGTCCACGTCAAGAACACAGGCAGATGCAAGGAGCTGCTGATCCCCGGCGTGACGGTTTACCTGGAGGATTTCGAAGGACGGATGGGAAACCGAAAGATGCGGTATTCACTGATTGCGGTTGAGAAGCAAATCGAAACTGCAGACGAGCAAGGGAACGCAAAGACGGAGACACTTCTGATCAATATGGATTCTCAGGCACCGAACAAGGTGGTTCAGGAAGCGCTGCTGTCTGGAAAATTGCGCCTTGCCGGACTCGAGCAAGGACTCGCCGGGCAAAGGCCTGCCGGGCAAAGGCCGGTAACGGGTTCCGCCGAGGAGGCTATTCGGGAGCCGGTTGTTAAGCCGGAATACACCTATGGCAATTCGAGATTCGACTTCTACGTTGAGCTTCCCGCTGGGGATTCCAAAACAAATGCCGCCCATACAAAAGCTTTCATTGAAGTCAAAGGCGTGACGCTGGAAAACAATGGTTTCGCCAGATTTCCGGATGCGCCGACGGAGAGGGGACTGAAGCACATCGAGGAACTCATCAAAGCGGTAGATGACGGATATGATGCTTACATCATTTTCGTGATCCAGATGAAAAAAATACACACCTTTGGGCCGAATTACGAAACACATCCCGCATTAGGGAAAGCGCTTCAAAAAGCCGCAAAAAAAGGTGTGCAGATATTAGCGTATGACTGTGAGGTTGGCACCGACTCTTTAACACTCGACACCCAGGTCCCGATTGACCTGTCTAGGCCTTCTTCAGTTTATTGAGACCCCATATGGTTATTAATATGCCGGCAACGATGAGGCCATAGGCGCTAGGGCCAGAATGACCAGCGAAATGGCCGGTTGCGAATGCGAGACCGGATATGATGATATACATACCTAAAGCCGATACAATAATGTATAAGAATTTTTTGCCGTAGTTCATAATAGTCACCTTTTAAGATTGATTGTATTTCTATGTTTTACTCTATCCTATTTGGTTTTTTGTGTCAACATTTGTGCTATAATACATAACATGAAAGAGTTTCTTTGGAGAAAGTTCGTCAAGGACTACGAAAACTACAAAGACCCTGAAGTCAGGGGAAGATATACGAAACTTACAGGAACACTGGGCATTATTGTGAACAGTGTTCTTTGTGTTATAAAAATCATATTGGGATTCGCCATCAATTCCATCGCGATCGTAGCGGATGGATTTCATGACATGGCAGATTCCCTGGCAGCCTGCATCACGCTGGCTGCATCACATATCTCGCGTATGCCGGCGGACAAGAAGCATCCTTACGGGCATGCCAGAGCAGAGTATCTGGGAGGTCTGCTGGTATCTGCAATTATCCTGATTGTCGGATATCAGCTCATGCGGTCATCCATAAGCAAGTGTCTCCATCCGGAGCCGACGACATTCTCGTGGCTTATAGTCGCATTTATGGTTTTTGCGATCCTGTTCAAAGGCTCGCAGGCGCTCTTTACGATCGCAACCGGCAAGCATATCAATTCGATTCCGGTAATCGCTGCGGGAACCGATAACAGAAATGACGTCCTGACAAGTATCATCATCGTATGCGGAATGTTAATACATCATTTCATAGGTTTCGATCTGGACGGCTATATGGGATGTCTCGTTTCCATCTTCATTCTGGTCTCCGGAATACAGCTCATTCTCAAAACGATCAGCCCGCTTCTTGGAGAGCCGCCTGATCAGGAGATGATCGATGAAATGCGCGAGATCATTCTCAAGCAGCCGGAGGTTCTCAACACACACGGAATCGTTATCTACAACTACGGGCCGGGCAGAACCTTCGCCTCTTTCCATGCGGAAGTGGATTCGCGCAGCAACATCATGGATGTACATACCGTGATCGACCGCATCGAAAGAGAACTGAAAGAGAAAATGAACATTGACGCGGCAGGTCACATGGACCCGATCGTAGTCGATGATCCAATCAGAATAAGGATCGAAGAAATACTCAACGACACGATCCCGCACATAGATGGCGTGCAAGGCTTTCACGACGTCCGCATTATACCGAGAAAAGATCATCAGCATATCGTCTTTGACATCGTCGTAGAACCGGAGGCAATGGGAGCAAGAGATGAGATCGAACAAAAGCTTACCGAAGTGATCACAGCAGAAAACGACAGCTATCAGGTGATTGTCAATTTTGACCAATCATATGTTTAATGAGGTGAAATCATGAAAAAAATACTTGTATTAGGTGTAGGCGCGCAGGGAAGTACTGCCGCAAGAAAACTGGACCAGGAACCGGCAGTCGGCGAAATCATTTGCGCTGACTATGACCGGGAGGCGGTCGATACGCTGGTCGCACAGCTTACAAAGGCTAAGGGTGCCTTTGTCGATGCCCATGATCTGGACAGCATCGTCAAAGCTGCAGAGGGCGTGGACCTGATTTTGAACGGCCTGCCGCTGGAATGCACACAGAACGTGCTGGATGCGGCGCTGATCGTCAAGGCAAACTATCAGGACTATGCCGGAACGACGGCACTGGGCAAGATGTGGGCAGAGAGCGAACTGGGCAAGCAGGCCATCGCTGCCGGCGATGAACCGGCATTCGAAGATCCGGAAACGCTGAACTGGTACAGGAGTCTGCGAGCTATGTTTGAGTTATACGGACCGAAGTTCGAGGAGATCGGCAAACTTGCCATCTTCGGTACCGGCTCCGCACCCGGGCTGATCTGCGCAGCGACCAAATACGCCATGCGGTATCTTGACAAGTGCGATACCATATACAACTTTGTTTGGGAAGGCGCCATCGCTAAGCGCTTCCAGCCATTCTGGTGGTCACCGATCACGGCACTCACCGATATGAGCGAGATGGCCCTGGCCTTTGAGAACGGAAAACTGATCAACACGCCGGCCTTTGGCAGACCGATCACGAGAAAGTATCCGTACATGGAGAGCAGGATCACCTTCCGCGAACATTGCCACGACGAGCCTTTGCAGTACAGCTTCAATGCTGATACACACTTCAAAGGCGTAAAGAACGCATACTTCAAGTACGCGGGCGCCGGAATGGACTTCGCAGGGCCGCTCTACGAGGCAGGGCTGCTCAGCCACAAAGAAGAGGACTTCAATGGACAGAAGATCGTTCCGTTCGATTTCATTCTCAGCCATATTCCGCACGCACCGAAGTATGAAGAGGAGATCAAGTCCTTTGTAGATGAGGGCATGGCACTCGACTCCGGATGCATGGTCATCGAGGCCTATGGACGCAAGGACGACGAGGGCGTTCTCGTAGAGGTCCACGTCAACGCGCCGGGATTCGTGGAATCCTTTGAGCGCGCTAAGATGACGGGTGAGATGTACCTGACGGGGCAGGGCGGATACCTGTTCTCGAAACTGCTCATCAATGATAAATTTGAAGGAACGACCGGTCTGATCTCATCGGATATGCTTACAGACGAACAGGTCGATGAGTACTTCAAATACGCGGAAGAGCTTGGAATCACTCTCGATACCAAGATAAAGAAGACCTGGGAGATCGTAGAATAAGACCGTTGAAACTATGCATGGCGACATATTTACAGGAGAACTAAACAGCAGGAGATTTACTCAATTTGTATGGCCGTCAGTACTGATGATGTTTGTACTGGCGCTTTACTATACCATCGATTCCGTATTTGTCGCCCAGCTTGTAGGAGAAGAAGGGCTTGCAGCCATCAACATCGCATATCCTCTGCAGGGACTCATGTGGGGGTTTGCGGTCATGCTCGCGGCGGGTTCCAGCGCGCTGGTCGGCATCGAGATGGGCAAAGGCAACAATCGTATTGCCGACGAGAAATTTACTTTCGTATGCGTGTTTGGTACTTTGCTCGGCATTGTTTTTACGATTCTCTGCATGATATTTATGACCCCGGTAGTCAATCTCCTGGGAGCAACGGAGGTTCTGACGGAAGACTGTCACATATTCCTGAACGTATTCGTGTGGGGATGTCCCATGGCATTTCTTGGAGTGCTGTTTGAGTTTTTTATAAGGGTGGACGGCAGACCCGCATTTACCATAGTGCTGTATATAGCCGGCGGGGTAGTGCATCTGGGACTGGATATTCTGCTCATGGGGCCTTTGCATATGGGCCTGAGAGGCGCTGCAATCGCCAATGTGGGCGGTTTGACCGCTACAGCGATAATTGGCCTTATTTACTTCCTTTTCCGCGATACGAGGCTGAATTTCAGACGATTCACAACATCGTGGAAATATATCGGACACAGTTTCATCAACGGTTCACCTGAATTCATCAATGAATCGGCAGCGGGCATCATGGTCCTCTGCTACAATCTGGTCGTTGTCAGGATGGCAGGCGAGACGGGAGTTGCTGCTGTTGCAATCGTTTTGAATCTTCATTACTTCTTCATGTCAGCCCACATGGGCTATCAGGTGGGCGTCATGCCGCTGCTCAGCTACTATTACGGCGCAAAGGCTTACGAGAAGATCAACAAGGTCATGCATTACACTAAGAACTACATGGCCGTTTCCTCGATAGGAATAACGGCTATCTGCCTGTTTGGTGCGCCTGTACTTGCATTGCTGTATGCGAGCCCCGGAACGGAACTGTACGATATGGGAGTAACAGGACTGAGACTGATATCCATATCACTCCTCGTTGTCGGCATAAATGTATTCTCTTCCGGCTTCTTTACGTCATTTGGAAACGGGATCGTTTCTTCGGCCATTTCCATTTCAAGAGGGCTTGTCATGCTTATCGTCGGGCTCTTTGTACTGTCTCACTTTTTCGGAATGACAGGCGCATGGCTTGCGCTTCCGTTTGCGGATGTGACGACACTTGCCTTATCCTTTGGTCTCATGGCCAGATACAGGGACAGATATCACTACAGGATTTTGGGATAAAAAAACCGGGGGATCAATCCCCCAGTGTTTTGTCGATATGCCATTTCAGAATGAAATCTTTGAGTATGGATGCGGCGCTGCTGTCAGGCAGCGTCGTTTCGTGTTTTCTGTTGACCGGATCGCGGAGGCATTCCTGATAGTATTCCTCGTACTGCTGACGGTGCTCGGAAGGGGTGCATCCCCAGAGATCCTTAAATGCCGCATAGAAATACTTGGGATCGCTGAAACCGCATGCGTATGAAATCTCCGCATTGGGCATGTCCGTCGTCAGAAGGAGGTCTTCTGCATGCCAGCATCTGATGTAATTCACCATGTTGCTGAAACTGGAGAACACGGTCTTACCGATGAACTGCGAAAAGTAGTTCCTGTTGATGTTTTCCTGGGCCGCAAGCTGCGACACGGTGATCTTTTTCTCATAATTGTTTAGGCAGTAGGTGAGCACGCGGTGGAAACGCTCGTACAGGTCCACGTTCATGTAATCGTCCTGGTTTTCGTAATTGAACCAGTTGAAGTACTGCAGGAGGGTGTCGATGAGTTCTTTCAAAGGCTCGTCGAAGCGTTCGCGGTCATCCAAATTGTCCGTAAAGTACGCATAAGACAGTGAAAGGACGATATCCTTGACACGGACCATTGCCTGCCGCTGGTAAGGGTAGAGGTGATTATCTTCGCATGCGAAAAGAATATTCTCAAGATAATCCCAGTTCGGCATGCGGGAAAGGTCGAGATGGAATATAAGAGTCGTATTATCTTCGTCGGACCACAGACAGTGGATGTCGCCGTAATCGATGGAATGCAGCTGGCCTGCATGGAGAGTCGCTTCCTGTTCTGCAGCTTCCAGATGCACGGTGCCCTCCAGACAGTAAACCAGTTCGAGTTCCTTCTCATGTCTGTGGGGAACGAGATTCGTTACTTTTGACAGCTCTGCCTGGAAGGGCAGATCGTTTTTGTATCGCAATTCATATTCCTTGAGTTTCATGTCTGTAATGTACCACAGGGTCGATTTATAGTCAAATTTTAGATAAAAATCTGTTCTATCGATAAAAAACGGCTATAGCCATTGGGCTTTAGGTGGTAGATAATTTTTGTAGAACAACAAAAGTACTCAATCTCAGAGACAAAAGAAAAGGAGAGGTTTTATTATGGGTAAGAAAGTTGCAGTACTGGGAACAGGTGCACAGGGCACAACTGTTGTAAAGAGACTGGACCTGGAGCCAAACGTTGATAAGATCGTCTGCGCTGACTATGATGAAGCAGCAGCAAAGGAACTGGCGGCTTCACTGAATAAGGTTGAAGGAAGATTCTGCGACGCTTCAGACAAGGCACAGGTTGCGGAACTCATCAAAGGATGCGACCTGGTTGTAAACGCACTGCCGCTGGCATTCGGTAAGAACGTTATCGATGCCGCACTGGAAGCAAAGTGCAACTATCAGGACTTCGCTGCACCGGAAGGTTTCGAAGATACCTGGGAAAAGTGCATGTACAGACTGCTCACAGAATACAATGAGAAATTCAAGGAAGCCGGCATTCTAGGCATCATGGGTACAGGCTCCGCACCTGGAACCATGTGCGTCGTTGCAAGAGAAACGATGAAGGACATCGACGAATGCGACACCATCTATATGATGGTCTATGAAGGCGTGGAAGCGAAGAGATTCCAGCCATACTGGTGGTCACCGGTAACGGCACTGGCTGACATGGATGACCTGCCGGTAGCATGGATCGACGGCAAGATGGTCAACACGAAACCGTTCTCACTGCCAATCGAAAGAACTATCGATTATGTTGGATATCCGGTTAGATTCGTAGAGCACGCTCACGACGAGCCGTTCTATGTAGGAATGAGAGCTGACGATCTGTTCAAAGGCTGCAAGAACGCATACTTCAAATACGGCGGCGTAGGTATTGAATTCGCAGAACCGCTTTCGAGAGCAGGACTGCTGAAACATGACCCTGTTGAGGTAGACGGCGTGATGGTAGATCCGCACGAAGTCATCCTGAAGGCACTGCCTCATCCGCCTAGGTTTGAGCGTGAGATCAAGGAGATCATCGAAGAAGGTCTCGTATCAGATACCGGCGCATTCGTATGCGAAGCCATGGGTAAGAAGGACGGTAAGCCGGTTAGAGTTGAATCACACCTCTTTGCTCCTGGATTTGTAGATTCCTACGAGAAGTTCGGTGTAACAGGCGAACAGTATCTGACAGGACAGGGCGGATTCCTCTTCACTAAGCTCTTCATCAACGATGAACTGGATCAGGCAGGATTCATCTCATCAGCTGAACTTACTGAGGAAGCCAACGACAGATATCTCGAATATGCGAAGGAACTTGAGATCACCATCGAAAAGAGAACTGTCTGGGATGATCCGTACTATGAGAATCAGCCGCCTGTTAAGGAATTCGTACCTTGGTGGGACGGTCCTACAGTAACGCCTGTAGAACTTCCATAAAAGGGGATAAATACAGTAGAATAGTTCAATAAAAGACCGCTGCATGATGCAGCGGTCTTGTTGTTTCGGTAAGCCTTTGCAGGTTACAGGAATACATACTTGCAGGCGAAGAGCACAGCCAGGATGTACATCAGGATCGTGATTTCCTTTTTCTGTCCGCAGAACAGCTTGATCAGAACGAAGGAGATGCAGCCGATGGCAATTCCTTCGGAGATGCTGTAGAACAGCGGCATTGCGATGATGCACAGGTAAGCCGGAACCGTATCCGTCGTGGCTTCCTTCGTGAACTTGATTTCCTTGATTCCTTCGAACATCAGGAAGCCGACCATCATGAGCGCCGGTGCAGTTGCGAATGAAGGAATTGCTGTGAACAGTGGTGAGAACAGCATTGCCAGTGCAAACAGGCAACCCGTGGTGATCGCCGTGAGTCCGGTTCTGCCGCCGATGGCAACGCCTGCAGACGATTCGACGAAGGTCGTTGTCGTTGAGGTTCCCAGAATAGCGCCGCATGTCGTGGCAACAGCATCTGCCATAAGGGCAGGTCTGATCGCAGGCAGGCGGCCGTTTTCATCCAGCATGCCGGCCTTTGCGCTGACACCGATCAAGGTTCCGATCGTATCGAACATGTCAACGAAGAGGAAGGCGAATATGATACTGATGAAATTGACAATACCAACACCCGAAAGACCATGGGTGAAACACTGTCCGAAGGTCTGACTCAGGTGTGAGAAATCAAAGCTTATGATGGCTTCCGGAAACAGGCTATATGCGCCGTTGTCCGGATCCGGTATATAAAGGCCAACCAGCTGACAGAACATACCCAGAATCCAGGTGATCACGATGCCGAGCAGAATGGATCCTCTGACTTCCTTGATGTACAGTATGGCAGTCACGAACAATCCGACCAATGCCAGAGCGGCACAAATGCCTGTCGTATGGAAGTCCGTTTTGAATTCAACGATTGTAACCAAAGTCGATGCATCCACGCTGAGACCTGCGTTCTGCAGCCCGATAAATGCGATAAACAGTCCTATGCCGACGGATACGGCGTTTTTAAGTGTGAGAGGTATTGCATTGAAGATAGCCTCTCGCACGCTTGTCAGTGACAGAAGGACGAAGATGAGACCTTCTACAAAGACCGCAAGAAGGGCGGTTTGCCATGCGACACCCATAATGCCGACGACTGTATACGCAAGGAAGGCGTTCAGTCCCATGCCCGCCGAAAGGGCAAATGGCAGGTTCGCGCGGAACCCCATCATGAAGCAGCCGATAATCGAAGCTAGGCAGGTCGCAATCAATACCGCATGGGCGTTGATGCCGGCATCGCTGAGGATGCTCGGGTTGATCGCCAGAATGTATGCCATGGTCATGAATGTGGTGACTCCGGCAGCGATTTCGGTTTTTACGTTTGTATTGTTTTCTTTGAGTTTAAATAGTTTTTCCATACTTGTTATGTTATCATACAAGAGGTGACAAAAACAAGAAGAAGGAGCACATTAAATGTCAATCGTTTACGATTATTTCGGCGGATTATATATAAATCTGACTAATAAATGCACCAACAGGTGCGAATTCTGCATAAGGAACTTTACTGACAGCCTCGGAAATGCTGATTCACTGGTACTTGACAGGGATCCTGACATTGAAGAGGTGAAGGCAGAACTGAGAAACTGGGATGTGAGAGGCTACGACGAAGTGGTCTTTTGCGGTTACGGAGAACCTACAGAACGTCTTCCTGAGCTTTTGCAGCTCGCAAAGCACATCAAGGCAGCTTACGGAAGACCTGTAAGAATAAATACGAACGGACTTGCTGATCTGATCTGGGGTGAAGACACGGCCCCGTGGCTCGAAGGGATCATCGATTCCGTTTCAATAAGCCTTAACGAGTCTGATGCGGAGAGATATGAAGCTCTCTGCCATCCTGAATTCGGCTTAAAATCTTATGATGCAATTCTGAAATATATCAAAAACGTCAAAAAATACGTACCGTATGTCGCTGTATCTGTAGTCAGCGGCAGTCTCAGTCAGGCAGCAATCGAAGAATGCAGAAAGATCGCAGCAGACCTTGACGTTGCATTCAAAGTGAGGTAGGAATGGGTCTTCTGGTTGTTTTTATCCTGTTTATAGCTGCGATGATAACGGCGTTGGCGCTGGGGTATTCCATGGTGCTGCCGCTTCTTTTCGGCCTCATAATGTTTACTATCCTGGGACTGAGCAGTTTGAAGAAAGACGGACTAGGGTACGGAAGCGGAATCAAAGAACTGGCCAGCTGGAGCTGGGGCTCCATTAAGGATTCACTGATCGTTATCGAGGTCATGCTCATCATCGGATTCATCACGGCGGCTTGGAGAATGTCCGGGACCATTACGGTCTTTGTCTATTACGGCATTAAGGTCATCGTGCCGCCGCTCTTCCTGTTGATCGCATTCCTGCTGTCATGTCTTCTGAGCTATGCTCTGGGGACGTCCTTTGGCGTTGCCGGAACTTTGGGCGTCATCTTCATGGCCCTTGCCAGAAGCGGTGGGGTAGATCCGCTGATCACCGCAGGCGTTGTCATGTCAGGCATCTATTTCGGCGACAGATGTTCACCGGTATCATCAAGTGCCAATATGGTCGCCGGCGTTACGAAAACGGATATCATGGACAATGTCAAGCTGATGCTTCGGACAGCGGTGCTGCCGTTTGCCATCACGCTCGTTGTATATGCGATTGTATCTTTCATGAATCCGATCAGCCACGTGGATCCTGCCATTGTGCAGTCCTTTGAGGAGACATTTACATTATCGCCATGGGGATTTCTCCCGGCAGTGGTGATTCTCATTCTTCCGATTCTAAAGGTCGGCGTCATCACGTCGATCATCGCAAGTGTTCTGACCAGCGCGGTGATCGCTTTTGCAGTAGAAAAAGTTGCAATTCTGGAGATTATCAAGATCTTGTTCCTCGGTTACAAAGCGGAGGGGACTGGGTTAGGTTCGATCCTTGACGGCGGAGGCCTTTGCTCGATGATCGAAATCGCGCTGATTCTGATTATTTCATGCGCTTACTCGGGCATCTTCAATAGAACGGGCATGCTAAACAGCCTCCTCGAGAAGATCGAGAAGGGATGCACGAAGATAGGAAGGCTTGCTGTCATGTTCCTGGTCGGCGTCGCTTCCTGTGTTGTATTCTGCAACCAGACGATTGCAACGCTCATGTGCAACGATCTGCTGACCAAACCGTATCTGAACACAGGAGGAACCAGACAGGAATTGGCAATAGATATGGAAAACACAGTAATAATCGTAGTCGGACTCGTCCCTTGGGCAATCGCCTGTTCTGTGCCGCTCACATTCATGGGTGTTGGCATCGGCGCACTCCCGTGGGCGTGCTATATGTACCTCGTTCCAATCTGTTATTTCTTCACGAAGAAGCGTTGGTTTGAGAATAGAGCTCACGCCGCAGCAGACCAACAAGGCTGATGATCTCCTTGATGCGGTAGTTGCCGTAGTGGATCTGACGGGCGACCTTGTCCAGATAGGTTCCGTTCCCGTCCTTGACGTCGGCTTTCAGCTGTGCGATGAATTTGATTAGATTTCGCCTTAAGCTCACTGCCTCACCGGACAGCGGGACATAGGCGATTTTTATTTCTCCCGAATCCTGATTATAGAATACGGTATCTGTGTTGAGGGTGACCTTCGCCGGCGTGATGAGATATTCCACGATGTTGCTCAGGATCAGAAGCACCTTTTCAATGATAAAAAGAGCATCATCCGTCTTTTCGACCCGGAAGGTGCTGATTGAGGCGAAACCGCTGCAGTTGTAATACACGATTTCCTTGTTGTTTTCACCGATAAAAGACATTGGAATCAGGTGATTGCAATCTCCCGACGTCAAAATCACGCGTTCATATTCGTGGATAGCGTCTTCCTTAAATGTCATTTTGAACTCTTCGTTTTCCCACATACTAATTACCTCCACACTTACTGCAAGGTGTATATCCTTTATCTATGGCTTCAGAGCGGTCGATAACGGCTGTGTGCCTGTTGATGCAGCGGCAGGTACCCCGATGGTATGCCGTATCTTCGCCTTTGAAACAGAATACCGTGCTTCCAAGAGGCAATTCGTCCGAATCACAGGTCTCACAGGGGCTATATCGGCCCTTCAGAGAGTTCGTAAGGATGTATGGCCGCACGGAAGCCTGCACATAAGTGCAGTTTTCGGAATGATACCGCTCTCCGGATTGCGGAAAGATCCAAACAGGGTCATCCGGCTCATCCGATTCGAGACCGGCGTCGCCCATGCCGGAAGGTTCATACTTCTTGCCCCTGAAACTCCTGTATTTGATACGTCCCTCGAAGTCCAGATGCCGTTCGAAGCCGGCAGGCAGATCGATCGACATACCTGCGTGCAGCGTGTATTTCGTCAGTTCATTCGATATCCCATCAGAATATCTGTCGGCTATTCCTGAGAATCTCAATGAGGATATGAGGTCGTTCTCTTCGAGAACACGCCGTTTGATTTTCGGCAGGGAATCCACCTGTGTTATGCTGCCGTATGACCGTAATGATGAATAGGAACTCTCATCGACAGCAGAACTCATCATGTTTTCCCAGGTTGCATCGAGCCGGATGAAATAGCCGATAGATATTACTGCAAGTATGACAAAGGGCAGAATGATCACGGTTTCCAGCGTATAGAAGCCGTTCTTTTGTTTGACTGAATACCTCATGCTAACTAGTAAGTCCTGTCGAACTCATAAGAAATACCCTTGATACCGGCACGTACGCCGATACCGCAGCAGGTGTTAGAGATTAAAAAGGTATCATCGTAATTTCGCCGCATGTTGATCTGGATCAGATCAAGCATTCTGGCGATTTTGATGTCATCATCCTGGATAAATAAGAGGATTCTCAGGTATTCGCCGTATTTCCGCCCTTTATCAACACTTGGACGAATATAGTTGTCATTTGTTGCATTAAGTAAACCATCGATATCGATAGCCCACGAAGCGGCATCTTTAACGAGCGGTACCTTATATCCGGCATGCAAAAGCTTGACGTCGTTAACAGACTCCGCCGCTGCCCATGCAGCCGCGATGCCGGCCTGTGTGACCGTGCCGAGTACGCCCGGTGTGATCGTTTCCGTAAGCGCCATGACTGCCGCATTCTTTTCCGGATCGGCGTAGATGTGTGCCAGATTGGTTGGAAATCGTATTGCTTCCAGTGCCAGGTCCGTTTTCTTCACGTTTTCAGTATCCGAGAGTTTCCCTGAAAGGATATACTCCACTTCATTCTTAAAAAAGTGATCATCTGCGTTCCGGTCCGTATTGCAGTTGAATTTTCCAAGCACATAGCTGTCGATTAAATACTTGGATGTTCCCGATTGAAATATCAGGGAAGGGTCCTTTAGGCTTGCGGCTGCTGATTCCGCTTTATTCACGATGTTTTGCTCCGGCATGAGTCTAGACGGAAGCGATACGATCGTTGGTCCGTGTCTGAGAGTGTGATTTCGGTCCGCATCCGGTGTTTGTGACCACGATGTCTCTTCGTTATTTGTTGATTTTATGAATCCGACTGTCTTCATATATGACAGAATCTGTTTTTTTATCAGATCCGTATTGATCACGTTGTATCGGCCTCCTGAAGCCTTGCAGCTCTTGATATTCACACCATCCAGGACATCCAGGGAGTATGACGTATAATGTCTCATTTTACGAGAGAAATCGGCGTCATCTCCCTGGAGGAGGAATAAACCGTAGTCCCGCTGAATAAAGTAGTCAAATTCCGATAGCACCGAATCTGCTGAAAGCTGCAAAACCCCGTCCGCGTAACTGCCGACAGCTTTTGCATGAGCAGCATAGACCAATGTTAGAGAAATAGACATGATTGCAGAGAGGACGATGCATATAAATACTGTCGTGTTTCCGCGTTTGCTGTTATTCACTAAGAATCTGCCTCCTCAAAACATATTTTGGTCCATCGGTGATATGTACGCTGCCGCTGATAGTACGTAAGCCTTTGCGATACAAAAGCCCGCGGTGCAGCATCGATACGTCTTTTGATGCCGTGACCCGGCGTCGTTCATGCTGCACGTAAAAGTCATTTTCCACATCGAAGGAATAGCAGATCGTCTTTCCCGTCGCAGCACCGGCCTCCTTGCGGAGAAACCTATGCATATCGCTCTGTGACGCCGCACAATCGTAAAAATACATGACTATCATAATGAGTGTCAGGAGAGTGAAAATCACGATAGGGAAGACCACTGCAGCTTCGATCAGATATGTGCCTCTCTTGGAACGCATCAGTTGAAAT